>JAIQGI010000022.1 GCA_020072565.1 Terriglobia bacterium | reverse complement strand
TTTTGTGGTTTCTTTTGTTCACCTGGAATGTGCTCCTTTTGGTTGTATTAGTTATATGCTAATTCCTATTATAACCAATAACGAAGCACATTCCAGGGTTGTTTCAGCTTTTCTAGCAAAAAATCACACTGGTTTAGGGACTAGCGGTCGGCCTCAAGGTGGATGTGGACGCTTTACCGTCCTCCTTGGTTGAACAATTGAAAGCAGGAAAGGTCAACCTTGACGACCCGGCCACCACTCTGGCGCTTCTCAAACTGAAATCGGTTTTGGGTGTCACAGGCTTCTTCGATGCCAAGGGAAATCTGAAGTCTATTGGAATACAGTGCTCCTTTTGCCACTCGACGGTGGACGACTCACTCGTTCCAGGCATCGGCCACCGGCGGGACGGTTGGGCCAACCGCGATCTTAACGTTGGGGCCATCGTCTCTTTGGCGCCCAACTTGCAACCCCTAGCAGATTTATTGGGTGTCGATGTGCCCACCGTAAAGAAAGTTCTCGGCAGCTGGGGACCGGGCAAGTACGATGCCGAACTCGATCAGGACGGCAAAGCATTTCGCCCAGACGGGAAATCCGCGGCAACGTTGCTGCCAGCAGCCTTTGGCCTGGCCGGCGTGAACCTCCATACATACACTGGCTGGGGCTCGGTGACCTATTGGAACGCCTATGTTGCCAATACCCAGATGCATGGGAAGGGCACATTTTTCGATCCCAGGTTGACCCAGGAGCAATTCCCGGTGGGCGCCAAAGCCCGTTTCGGATACATGCGGAACAGCGATGACATGATTACCTCTAAGCTTGCTGCCCTTCATTTTTATCAACTGGCTATTCCAGCTCCGAAACCACCCGAGGGGAGCTATAACAAGCAGGAGCCTGCCCGTGGGCAGGCGCTGTCTGCAGGAAAGGCCAAGAGCGCCAGTTGCCACACGCTACCTCATTAGTACTGAGCCTGGTTTGAGCTTCCACAGCCCGGAAGAGATCGACATTGATGATTGCCAATTTTACCGGTCCCCGGACAAGAAATACCGGACCACGCCGCTGCGTGGATTCTGGAGTCATCAAAAACGTCTTGCTGTGGGCCGTTGGCTGCCTCGAGCGCGTCCGGCGTGCGAAATACGAGGAAGTGGCCCTCTACGTCGGCCCCAAATCCGCCGCCTAACTCAGCGAGTTTTTCTCTAAGCACAGTGGTTCATGAACAGGGCAACCTATTTTTCGGGACACGGCTGAACGCAGGGAAACGCGCCCGGGCGTGTTTGCACACGGATTGTTTTTGCTCCAGCCGCGATTATCCGCGTCCTAAGAAATACATGTCTCTCCTTATCTGGGCCGTATAGTCTTCGAGTGGGTGCATATGGTCTTGAGGGAGACGCGCAGCCAGCTCTGTG
Organism: Terriglobia bacterium; assembly: GCA_020072565.1. Lineage (NCBI taxonomy): Bacteria > Pseudomonadati > Acidobacteriota > Terriglobia > Terriglobia bacterium. The sequence goes on along the minus strand of JAIQGI010000022.1, from coordinate 88,326 downwards.
ACCCATGAAGTGGTTCCCGGCAACGTCATGTCCGGTGCGAGTTCGCTCAAACACGCGGCAAGGAAGGCCCTGGAGGCTATCTCGGGGTCGGGCAGTACGAGGCTGTCCGTGTCGAGTACCAGGTCGTCATAGAGCATCAAGTCGAGGTCGATGGTACGCGGCGCGAACTTATCCGAAGTCCGCTGCCTTCCGAGGCCGGCTTCGATGCGCCTGAGAACCTGGTATTTCAGCGCCTCAGGAGTCTTGTCCGTCTTGATTTCGACGACGCAATTGTAGAAATCCGGCTGATCGGGCCGGCCTTCCGGTTCCGTTCGATAGATTGTGGAAACAGCAACAATCTGCTCTTGCCGGGCCAGGGCTAGGAGGGCAGTACGCACATTCTCTTCCGGCCTGATGTTGGATCCCACGGCTATGAACGCGCGAACCTTCACTGCGCCCCTCTTTGCCGTGATATCTCAACGCTCACGCTCCGGGCGAAGCGCAAGGCAGATGGCTTGTCCACCCGGACATGGACTTTGATGACGCCGGGTGTCTCGAGGCAGATATCCGCCACGGCCTGCGCGAGCGCCTCAAGCAGGAAATATTTCGAGTTCTCAACCAGGTTGAGCACCCGTTTCTTGATGGCTCGGTAGTCAATGGCATCTTCGAACTTGTCGGATCGCCCCGGCTTCCGGAGGTCGGCGTAGATGGAAAGGTTGACGGTCACATCCTGTTTTTCGGTGCGCTCGTCTTTGTTGACGCCCACGATGCAGCGGGCGCGAATGTCAGTGATTATGATCCGGTCCACGATTTGGCTCCATGAGGTGCCGGCCTCCATCCACGAAAATCACCTGGCCGGTTATGAAGTCGCTTTTGAGTAGATACAGAACTGCGTCGGCGATATCGGCCGGCTCCCCGTGCCGTTTGAGGGGGATCTTTCGCGCGAGATCGTTCAGGTAGCTCTCATCCTCACCGACGGGAGGTAAAATCAACCCGGGCGCCACACCGTTCACGGTTATTCGGGGAGCAAATTCAACCGCCGTCATCTTCATCAGGAGGGCGAAAACCTGCTTGCTGAGAATGTAAGCCACGTGGGATCGGTCGTCTCCCACAATCCGCGAATCAAGCAGATTGATGATTTTCCCGCGACCGATGTGGCGGGCAAACTCCCGGCTGAGCACAAATGGCGCCCACGCGTTTACCTGCATTTGGTTCATCAGGTCCGCAAAATCAATGTTCTGGATGGTGCTCGGGAGAAACAGCGAAGCGCTGTTCACGAGAATTTCGAGTGACCCGGCCGCCTCGACGACTTCCGGGATCAGCCGTTGGGCGGCCGCGATATCGCTAAAATCCGCATCCACGAGCCACGCCATCACTCCGTGTGAAGCCAGCTCCGTGCGCAGTTCCTCCGCTTGCCTCGCGGAATGCCGGAAGTGCACGGCCACATTAACACCAGCACGGGCGAGGGCCAAAGCAATCTCCCGGCCGATGCGCTTCGCCGCGCCGGTTACCAGCGCCGTCTGGCCGTGCAGGCTCTCTGTGCTCATCAGAAAATCGCCTCGCCTCCGGCTGAGACTCCGTGCCGGGCATGGGCACCGGATTCAGGGCGCGCGCATCACGAGATCCCAAGCGCCCGTATAAAGTTATCGAACGTCCCGATTCTCAGGCCAGGCGTTCGGTAGCATCTGCGCCGCGGAGTATCAGCTGGCGCGCCGCATCCACTTTATCCCAGACATTGCACATCATGACGCCGCGAATTTTGTGGTTCCGCAGATAATAGATGACGCCCGTGTCGTGCTGTTTCTGCCAATCCGCAACGATCTCCATTTGAGAGTTCACATCACCGACTGCCTCATATCCAAACTCGAAAAGATCGGAGAAGAAATACGGCATATAGGTGAATGGTTCGTGTGCTCCGGCCATATTCCGTCCGGCAAGTTTGCCCTGGTTGAGGGCATTGTCCCAGTGCTCGACACGGGCCTGCTGTCCAAGTGCCTGGTAGGGGAACCGGGCATTGTCGCCGGCGGCGTAGATGCTGGGATGAGACGTTTGCAGGTATTCATTGACGATGATGCCGTCGCCGGTTCTCAATCCCGCTGCTTCGGCCAGTTCGACGGCAGGTTTTATGCCGACGCCGACGATCAGGAGGTCGCACTCGATCTGCGCGCCGCCACTGGTCCGGATGAAGAATGCTGATCCCTTCCGGTCGAAAGAAGTGGGTTTTTGACCTTTCAGAATCCTGATGCCTCGATCCTGATAGATCCGCTCCATTGCCAATCCCAGATCTGCAGGCAACACCCGGTCGCACAGGTGCGTAGCAGGGTAGACCATGGTGACATTCAACTTGTTGATTCGGAGCGCGGCGGCCATTTCCGATCCGATGAATCCACCGCCGATGATCATGGCGGATCTACCTTCGTCAGCCTGTTGTCTGATCCGCTGGTAGTCGTCCAGGAACCGGTAGTAGCAGACTCCGTCGATTTTCCCGCCGGGAATAGGGAGATTCTGTGGCGCGCCACCTGTTGCCAGCAGCAGTTTCTTGAACCGATGGCTTTGCCCTTTGCTATCCGTGGCCGTCGGGCTTTTTGCATCCAGCGATACAACACGCCTGCCCGGGAAGAAGGAAACCCCATTATGATCATAAAATGCCTGATCGTGAACAAAGAGATCTTTGACTTCGGTTTTGCCGAACCACAATTTTTTGGACAAGGGCGGCCGGTGATATGGAAGGTGGTTTTCCGCGCCGATCATAGTTATGGAGCCGTCGCGGTCGTGTTCCCGGATCCCTTCAATAGCCGCCGCCGCTGCCAATCCTGCGCCAACAATCAGGTAGTCACAATAATGTTCCGCCATGGCTGGACCCTCCTCTGTCCTCTATTTTCTCAGGCCGCAAGCGACAAGAAACTCTTCACGCAGGGATGAGTTTCCGTCGTATTCCCCGCGCCAGAACGTGGTGCGGGTCTTGGGAGACATTTCCCGGACGCCCCGCATCTCCACACAGAGGTGTCGAGCTTCCAGATACACCGCGACACCGTGTGGCTGCAACATGGCATTGAGAGTGTCCGCAATCTGCTGGCCGATCCGTTCTTGCACGGCAAATCGTCGTGCAAACAGCCGCACCAGACGGGTCAACTTGGAAATCCCGATGATGTGCTCGTGTGCAATGTAGCCGACATAGGCCTGGCCATAGAATGGCAGGGCGTGATGCTCACACAAGGCGACAAACTGGATTGGACCTTCTACAACCTGGCTCAGGCGGCAGTCCGGCCCGCCCCTGCATTCCGTAGCAAACACCTTGAGCAACTTCGGATCTCCGTCGTACCCCTCCGTGGCATCGTAGAGGGCTTGGATGAAACGACGAGGCGTCTCCGCGGTCGCGGGTGTGTCAAGGTTCATCCCGATTGCCGCGAGTATCTCCGCCGCATACCCCTCAAACTTCAGCCTCTGCTGGTCGGTAATCTCCCGCCGGCGCAAACCCAGCGTAGCGGCAACCGTCTGCCCGCTGGACTCATGGTCATGAGACATCGCACCCTCCACAGGAATCGCTGGCCTATTCCCGAATCTGAACTTCTACCTGCCTGCCGACATGATCCAGGCCCAGCCGGTTCTATGGAGCCTGGGCTCCGGTCAGCCGCACGCACGTTATTATATGCGGCTGTTTTCGATAATGTACTGGAACTCCTGCCCAGTCAAGCCCGCCTCTTAGATGCATGTACCCGCCTGGTGTTTCGATGGTGGCACGCGGTTCAATTGCGACCGACGAATAAGAGGATGACGGCGATGAAGAGAACGAGACCCACCCCGCCGGTTGGGAAATAATTCCACTCTCTGCTATGCGACCACCTGGGTAGCGCTCCCACGAGTGCCAAAACCACGACCAAAAGAGTTCCAAGCCTATTCCGCTCCCTTCTTATTGATCTCAGCGTTTTTACTTCACAACGCAGTTACCTATACCATTGGCTGGTTCTCGCGTCGGTTCAGTATGGCTCACACATGGGGTCAACATTGCTCATCCCCGTCAATAAGGGACAACAGCGCTATGGCCCATGCCTCTTTTGATTATGGGAGTGGAGTCTAACCCAGCGCCGTTTGGTGCTCCAATGGGGCGGTTCTTTGGCTGGGTGCGACATGGATTCTTACTTCGGCGCTGTGTTCCTGCCGGTCATCGACCAGGGGAATGGCTTGGTCGTCTCGTTCCATGCCATCTACGGTCACGGTCATCCCGGCATGCGCGTCGGCGGTTTGCAGGACGGCGATGTGATACACGGTCTCCCGATAACGGTAGTGGACCTTGAACTCCTTCCAATCCGCGGGGAGGCACGGCGCGAAACGGAGTTTGTCCACTTCCAGCCTCAGTCCCAGGAGTGATTCCACAATCAGCCGATACATCCATCCGGCCGATCCCGTGTACCAGGTCCAGCCGCCGCGGCCGATGTGCGGCGCGAGCGCGTAGACGTCGGCCGCGACCACGTAAGGTTCTACCCCGTAGTTCGCAACCGCCGCCGGAGAGGCCGCATGGTTCACCGGGTTGATCATGGCCAGCAGTTCCCACGCGCGCCGGCTGTCGCCCAATGCAGCGAAGGCCATTGCCGCCCAGATGGCGGCATGCGTGTACTGCCCGCCATTTTCTCTTACGCCCGGGACGTACCCTTTTATGTACCCGGGATTCAAGTCCGACTTGTCGAACGGCGGGTCCAGGAGCTGGATCAGCGCATGATCGCGGTGAACCAGGCGCTGATCGACTGCTGCCATAGCCATGCGCGAGCGTCCGGCGTCGCCCGCTCCGGATAGAACCGACCAGCTTTGCGCAATGGAATCGATCCGGCATTCGGGGTTATCGGCCGACCCGAGGGGCGAGCCGTCGTCGAAATACGCGCGGCGGTACCACGCGCCATCCCAGCCGTGCTGCTCGATATGCTGACGCACTCGCGCCGCCTCCCAGTGGCAATGTTCGGCGAAGCGACTGTCGCCATGCCCGCGGGCAACCTCCGTAAACCGTGTGAGCACTTCATAAAGGAAGAATCCCAGCCAGATGCTTTCGCCTTTGCCGTGTTCACCCACCAGGTTCATGCCGTCATTCCAGTCACCGGAACCCATGAGGGGCAGGCCGTGCTCACCCATGCGGAGACCTCTCAGGATGGATCGGACGCAATGGTCGTACAAACTGGCCGCTTCTTCCGACCGGCCGGGCAGATCGTAATACGAGTCCTCCTCCGCTTTCACCTGGCGGCCTTCAATAAAGTGAACGGGCTCATCCAACACCCCGGTGTCTCCTGTGCTCAGAACGTAGCGGCTGGTCGCCAACGGCAGCCAGAGGTAATCATCCGAACAGTGCGTACGCACGCCCCGGCCGGAGGGGGGATGCCACCAATGCTGAACATCTCCCTCCGAAAACTGGCGTCCCGCGCAGAGGAGCAAGTGTTCGCGCAGAAGGTGGGGCTCGGCGTGCAGGAGCGCCATCACGTCCTGCAACTGATCGCGGAAACCGAAGGCGCCCCCTGGCTGGTAGTATCCGTTCCGCGCCCAGAGGCGGCACGCGAGCGTCTGGTATAAGAGCCAGCCGTTGGTCAGGACATCAAGGGACGGGTCGGGGGTTTCCACATTCACCGCGCCGAGCGTGCGGTTCCAATACTCCCACACCGCTTCGAGCGCAGCGCGCGCTGAGCCGGACCCCCGGAAGCGATGCACCAGGTTGACGGCGTCATCGGTGTTGCGCCCGACGCCGAGCCTGAAAATGATCTCACGCTCTTGTCCGTCGGCGAGCTCGAACGGAACCTGGACTGCGGCGCAGGGATCCAACGCGGCTCCCACCTTGCCGGAAAGCCGCGCTCGAGTCATGGCCGCCGGACTGCGAAGCGTGCCGTTGCGCCCCAGGAACTCCGTCCGGTCGGCGCTGACGGTCCGAGCCGCATCATCCACGTCGAAAAACGCAACCCGATCGGCGAACTCCGTGTTGTAGGGATTACGCGCGAAGAGCGCGCCGCTGTTGAGATCGACTTCGGTGATCACGTGCATGGCGGATTTCGGGCGCAGATCTCCCAGCACCCATTCCGCATAGCCTGTGGCGGAGAGGCGGCGGGATCGGCCGGACTCGTTGCGCACTTTCAACACCGTGAACTTGATCGGCGCGTCCCGGGCCACATAAACCCACAGCTCGGAGCGGATGCCGCGCTCCATGTGCTCAAAGACGCTGTAGCCGAATCCGTGCCGGGTGGCGTATGGCGTCGCCCCGGGGCTTGGCAGCGGCGTGGGCGACCAGAAGTGGCCCGTCTCTTCGTCGCGAATATAGATGGATTCTCCGCTCGCATCGCTTACGGGGTCGTTGTACCAGGGAGTGAGCCGGAACTCGTGGGCATTCTCGCTCCAGGTGTAGGCACAGCCGCTCTCCGAGACGACCGTTCCGAAGTCCGGGTTCGCCAACACGTTCACCCACGGCGCCGGCGTCACTTGCCCGGGCGCGGTCGTAATCACGTACTCGCGCCCATCAGGGGTGAAGCCGCCCAGCCCGTTGAAGAAGATCAGATCGCGGCGAGGCAATGCGGTGGCCGCCGGGGGTTCGGCGCGGCGGATTCTGGTCGGCGTAAGGCGCGGGACCGGCACTTCCATAGGGCCGCGCCGGTTGATCTGGTCCGCCAGCGATCCCCGGCTGTCGCTGATGATGGCACGAGCGACCGTCTGGAGCAGAACGCGATCTTCGTTCGATATCTGCTCCGCAGGCCTGACAAAGATTCCACCCGGCCGATCGGTCACGTTGGCTTCGGTGCCCGCGGCAATCAGGCCCATGATTTGTTCTTGGAGCCCTTGCCGGTAACCGGCGTGCTCTTCGTTCCAGACTACCAGGTCGACCGCCAGACCCTTCAAGCGCCAGTACGCGTGCGCCTGCACGATCTGGCGCACCAGTTCGATATTGGCCGGGTCTCCGACCCGCAGCAGCACGATCGGCAAGTCGCCGGAAATCGCGTAACCCCATAGACCGGATTGCCCCCTGGAGTTCTTGATGAGGATGCTCGGGTCGGCGCGCAATGAGGAATTGGCGTAGATGATGGAGCCGGCGAGGCGCCCATAGAGTTGCGCGTCGGCTTCGGTGGCATTGAGTTGCTGCAGGAGCACCTGGCCATGTGTCCAAGCCAGGTCGAAGACGCGATCCGCCAGACGCCAATCCTGATATTTTTCTACCAGGCCCAGGCATGCTTCGCGCGTCGCGCCGATGCCGGACACAACATTGATCGCCGCCGTTTCTTCCGGATCGAGCGTTATTTGCTGGCGGATTGCGACCATCGGATCCAGCACGGACCCCTCGCAGCCCGAGAGCGCCGCGGGATCGGTCATCGCTTTGGGAGTGGCCACATTGCGTCCCCGCCCGATGAACCGCATCCGGTCGGTTTCATAGGAGATTTCGCCCATCCCCGCCCCATGAACGGCCATTAAATGAAACATCCATGGCGTCTGCTCGCCGGTCGAGCGGGGCCGGCGCGTGCAGAGAATTGCCTGCCGCTCACGGATGATCTCGGTCTGAACGAACAGATTACTGAAAGCCGGATGAAGCGCGTCCGCGGCCCGCGCAGCGAGGACGACTTCCGCGTAGCTTGTGATGTCGATGGCTCTGCGTGTCCGGGAGCGGTTGGTGATGTGGATCCGGCGCAGTTCGATGTCATCCTCCGGGGAAACCGCAATTTCCGTATGGGTGTCGACCCCCTGTTCGCGGCAGCGGAACTCCACCCGCGCCTCCGAAAAAACCGCTTCGTAGTTGTGTGATGGTATCAGCGCCGGTTGATATGCGGTGGACCAGAACTTCCCGCTCGCCACGTCGCGGATGTAACAGAACGTGCCCCAGTTGTCGCAGGTGCCGTCTTCGCGCCAGCGCGTGACTGCCATGTCTTTCCAGCGGCTGTAACCACCGCCTGCGTTCGTGATCATCACGTGGTATCCGCCGTTGGACAACAACTGCACTTCCGGTATCGGCGTATCCGGGCTGCTGAAGACGCGCACCGGCGTCTCCGGACCGTTGGCAGTCACGCGTAAATCGGAACTCTCGGCTGTTTGCGAGTAGAACGCCGTAGCCTTGGGGACCCGCTCCTGGAGCAACAGCGTGGTCGCCTGGAAGGACGAATCCGACTCGAATCGCTTCTGCATGGGACGGTCCAGGAGCAGATAGGCCAGCGCGAGCAGGCTCATGCCCTGGTGATGCGCCATGAAAGAGCGAACCAGGCCATTGGATTGCCCGTGGGGCATGCGCGAGGGAGTGTAGTCGATCGCTTCATAGAATCCATATTTCCCCTCGAATCCTTCCGCGGCGAGTCGCTCGAGATTCAGGCAAGCTTCCTCGGGCGCGACCATCAGCGCAAGCGCTGAGGCATACGGCGCAATGACCAGATCCTCAGCCAGCCCGCGTTTGAGCCCCAGGCCGGGAACGCCAAACGCCCGGTACTGATAGTTGAGCTGGACATCGATCGCGTTGTAGCCGGATTCCGAAATGCCCCACGGGACCTCGCGCTTTTTGCCATACGCGATCTGCCGGTCCACAGCTGCAATATAGGATTGGTCAAGCAGTGTATGGTCGTACGTCGGCATGACCAGGAGCGGCATGAGGTACTCGAACATAGAACCGCTCCACGAAAGCAGAACCGGCTGTCCACCTGCGGTAGTGAGCAGGCGTCCCAGGGCAAACCAACTCTCCTGCGGCAGCTGCCCTTGCGCAATCGCAACAAAACTGCACAATCTCGCTTCCGAAGCCAGCAGGTCGTAAGAACTCGAGTCCCGCCGGCGCTCGGCAACGTTGTACCCGATCGTCAGCAAATGGGATGCCTTGTCATACAGGAAGTCGTACTCGATACGGGCGAATTCCCCGGCTTGCAGCACGAGGCGTTCTATGACCGCAAGCCTTGCCCGAGCCCGCCGGCTTGCCTCCGTGATGAGCCGTCGAAACTCAACCAGCCACGCGCCGGCCTCCGGGGATGAGTTCGAGCCTGGCTGCGGTTCGATTGCCGGCAGCAAATCCAGCTCGAGACTTGCCAGTTGGCGCAGCGTCGGGATGGCATCGAACCCGCGAAAGCCTAATCCAGCAGGGGCCGGTTTCATCAGGGTCCACGGGGCCAGGATGGTCAGCTCTCCGAGGGCGTCCTGGCACTGCCGGGCAAAGGCGCGTGCCCACCAGTTGGCCTGGCTCTCGGGGTCTCCGGCATCGAGGCTGTCCGCCACCTGTGCGGCGGATGCCGCCAGCCGGTCGAGGCACTGCCACGTTGCCGTGAGCGTGGTAGGCTGGGAATCGGGCTCAAGATCCTCATGAAGTTGAGCGAGCCGGGCCGGAGCAGCACCTCCCGCGGTGTCCACGAGAATCCTGAGCGTGTCGCGGAGCCCGTCAAAAAAGCGCTCTCCCAGGATGTTGTGATCGGGAAGTGCGAGCAGACCGGGCCGCAGGGTTAATAGGTGCCCCGCGAGGTTCCCGCTGTCTACTGTCGAAATATATGCAGGCAGCAGCGGTTTCAGGGACTGCGTGTCGTACCAGTTGTAGAAATGGCCTCGGTGCCGTTCCAGTGCTTCCATCGTGTGGAATGCATTCGCCGTGCGTTCGATCAGTTTCCCCGGCGTAATGTAGCCGAAGTCGTATGCAGACAGATTCGCAAGCAACGCAAGTCCCATGTTGGTCGGCGACGTGCGATGCCCGATCGCGGCAACCGGACGTTCCTGAAAATTGTCAGGCGGCAGCCAGTGATCCTCCGGCCCGACGAGGGTTTCGAAGTACGCCCAGGTCTTCCTCGCAAGCTTCTGGAGAAAGATGATCTGGTCAATGGACAATCGTGCTGCCCGGCGGGCGAGCGGCCGGCTGATCCACCACGCGATCACGGGGGAGGCAAACCAGAGCCCCAGTATAGGCCCAGCCAACACCAGGGTGACAGGCCTCGAAAGCGAAAGATAGATCCCTGTGGCAACGGCTAAAGCGGGGGCAATCCACATGGACAGGCAGGAGGCGAGGAGGTTCATGCGGCTATTGCTGTCCGCGTGGTTCGAGGGGCTCCATTCGAGAAGTCTCCTGTGCGTGAACAGCATCCGCCCCGCCGTGCGGACAATCGCATCCAGGCTGAAAAATGCCTCGTAGGGGAGGCACACGAGCGTGAATGCCGTCTGCGCGAAGCGCCGGGCTGAACAACGCGCCGCCACAGCGAGGTGTTGACCCAGAAGTACATCGGCCGGCTTGCGCAGCAAATCCAGGATGCAATTAATCAAAGCAGGAATCAGGATGATGCCGAGCACCGCCAAGACCCAAAACCATGGTGGTGACAATACTGTCCAGCCCAGCAGCAGCATCAATGTCAACCCCGCAGGCACGAGACTGCGGCGCAGATTGTCTAAGATCTTCCATCGGGACAAGCCGGAGAGCGGATTCTTCTGATGGCGACTGCCGAAGCCGGGAACGCGTGGCAGCAGCCAGCGTGCGATTTGCCAATCGCCGCGGATCCAGCGGTGGCGGCGGCTCACGTCGGCGTTGTAGCCGGAGGGATATTCCTCATACAACAGCACATCGCTCAACAGCCCCGCCCGCGTATAGCACCCCTCCACAAGGTCGTGACTGAGAATCCGGTTCTCTGGAAGGCGACCCTTGAGTACCCGCTCAAACGCTTCGACATCATAGATCCCCTTGCCAATGAACGAACCTTCGTGGAAAAGGTCCTGGTAAACATCAGAGACGGCGCGCGTGTACGGGTCGATGCCCGGCTCACTCCCGAACAGTCGCGCGTACCGCGATCGGTTTGTGCCTGCCAGACTTATTGCCATGCGTGGCTGAAGAATGCAGTACCCTTCGCGGATGCGCTGTTTATCTTCGTCGTAGCGCGCACGATTCAGCGGGTGCGCCATGGTTCCTACAAACTGCCACGCCGAATCGCGCGGCAGTTGCGTATCCGTATCAAGGGTGATTACATACTTCACGCTCGACAAAACTGAAGTCTCACCGATGACGAGTGCGAACCGATCCCTGGAGCCGCCGCGCAGAAGAGAATTCAAATCCGCAAGCTTCCCGCGCTTACGCTCGTAACCCATCCAAATCCGCTCCCGGGGATTCCAGCGGCGCGGGCGATGGAAAAGGAAGAAATTGCCGGCTTTTGCGCGCCCATACCTTTCATTCAGCTCTTCGATCTTCTTCCGGGCCAGCTCTAACAGCGGCTCGTCTTCCGCAAGCGTTTCCTGCGGTGCGTCTCGAAAGTCAGTGAGCAGACCGAAGTGCAGGTGCTCGTCGCGATTTGCCAGGAACCGGACCTCGAGCGCCTCGACCAGATCCTCGATGTTTTGAGCGCTCGTAAGCATAGTCGGGATCACAACCAGCGTGCGTGATTCCGGAGGAATTCCGCCGGAAAAGTCCATGCGCGGCAGCAGGTGCGGCTTCGCCAGCAGCGTCGCGAGCCAGTTCACCAGTGCCACCGCCAGTTGACTTCCACACAGCAGCGAGAGGACACCAAGCAGGGCGAGCGGCCATCCCAGGGACCCGCCGGCATGCGCCTTCATCATTAAGCCCCCGGCAAAGGCCACTGTAATCAGCGTGATCGTGCCGAGATAGAGGAGTAAAGGAAACTGCCGTCTCATCCGCTGAAAAGCCTCAGCGGTAGATAGGCGCACCTCCGCCGTTCGTTCCAGCAGCGGCAATCCGCTCTCGATCAGATAAAACCCGGCATGTGCGGCCCGATCGCCGGCGCCATTCCTGGCCGCGCCCTCCTGTGCCAACTGGATCGTTTTGCGCGCCACCTCGCTTTCGGATAGCCGGCTGCTCTTCGCCAGCTCCTCCACTACGTGACGGTAGCGATCACGGGTGGCAAAATCCATATTGCCGTAAACGCCGCCGGGATCCGCGCGCAGGGTCTGCTCGACATCGCTCATAGTCTCGACGAAATCGCGCCAGTCCCTCGTCCCCAGAAACCTGAGGCTGCCGATGCTGTTGCTTATCGAAACCTGATCGGCGGCCTGTTGTTGATTTTCCGATTGCACCAACTTTTCAATCGTAAGGCCGGACTCGGCGAGCCGCTGCTCGATCCAGGTGAGCGGCAGCGCCAAAGCGGGGCTCTGTCCCTGCAGCCGGCGCGCAAATTCCGCAACAAATGAACTCGACACCGGAAGGTTCGACCGCGCCATGTCCGCGATCGCCAGAATCAGGCTCTTCGGGTCTTTCTCTGCGATCTCCGTCATCTGGTCTGCCCAGGAGTCGGCGTGATTTCGGTCGATCCTGTTGGCGGCGACCCGCGCCCCAACGCGGCGAAGATTCTCGATCAGTGCCAGGCGCAACATGATGGGGATTGCCCACAGTTCGCCCAGTTTCAGGACAGTCACGGTCTGGTAAGATGCCACAAAACTGCTGAGACTCTCCGAATCCACCCGGCCATCGCCGTGCGAGATCGCCTCCAACGCGATGTCGTACACTCGTGGGAGCCCAGCCGAAGGCCCGTCCAGCAAGCGCGGCAGCTCCCGGCTGTAGCCCTTTGGAAAGTGTCGCTTGGCCATGCGAATCTGCTCTTCGATCAGATAGAAGTTATCGAGCAGCCATTCCCCGGCCGGCGAAATCCGGCGGTTCGCCTTAACCGCATCCTCGATCAGGTTGCGGACTCCGATGAGGACGCCTTCATTCTCAGCCAGCCGCGTCAGAAGCCGGCCCGGAACACGTCCCGTACTTAACCTGTGCAAACCCGCCAGGGTCTTGCCATGCTGCTCCATCTGGGCGCGGCTGAATAGTTCCGATCGCAGCGGTGGCTCGGGAAGGCCATACTCCCCAGCCGCACCGTCTCCGCGGAGACCCGCCCAGAAATCCAGCAAGTTCCCGAAAATCGTCTTGCTCGCCGTCAAGTTGGTCTCCTCTTTAGAAGCAAACTCTCAACCAACCAGGTCGCAACCCGGGTGGCGGGCTTGGACGCAGCCCTTCCCCCGGTGATTATAGCCTAAAGTCTGTTGATTTGCGGGAAGCGAAGGTGCAGGCGCTATCCAGGCGACTTGAGTTATCGTGTCTATCCTCTCTTTCTCCGAAGCAACTGTTCTGCTTCGTGCAACGGGGAGAAGAAAGGGAAGGCGAAATTGTCCCCCTCCCTTTCAGATGCAGGAATATTCGCGGAGGTAACTGCGGATTGAGCCGCGGAGTGTTTGATTCAGAACAAATGAGGTCGGCCCATATGTGATTGATTCCTCTCTCCGGTGTGAGAAACTTGCGAATTGTGGGCACCCGGCCGTCGCGCCGCTCACGCCCGTCGAAACATGGCGTGGTAGATCACCAGAAACAAGACCGAGCCCACAACAGCAACAAACAGGCTGTAAAGATTCAAGCCACTTGCCCCGCGGGCTCCGAGCGTGTTGAACAAGAATCCGCCGACAATTGCTCCCACAATTCCGAGCAGAATATCGAGCAAAATGCCCTCTCCCCTTTTATTGACAAGCTTGCTGCCGATAAATCCGGCCAGCAAACCCAGAACAACCCAAGTTAGAAATGACATATCTGTCCTCCTTTGTCATCTGTTGTACCCGCGTGGCTTCGGAAACCCACCGGTTGACTCGATGGGCTTCCTGGCCACGCGGAGACCTGGGCATGACTATTTATTCCGAAGTGAATACCTATTCATGTCCGCGGTCAGCTTGGCTCCTTCCGCCGACTTCCTCGTCTTCGTGCCCGTGACGATTTCCTTGTTCGTTACTCCCTTTCCATACAGCTCAGCATTGGCGTCGTCATCGGGCCGGAGGGTAGCGCCGTCCAGCGAGACACCGGCAAAAACGCCTCGTGCGCGAGAATAGGACAGGATCTCCGCGTGCATCTTGAGATCTGTATCGGCCGACGAGGTGCGGCCCACCGGCCCGGCTGCCACGGAAGCATCCGCTCCAAGTGTGAATTTGCTCGAAAGGAGTTTTTCAACGCCTCCGGTGTTCATGACAAGCATGACGGCGTCCGTCTCCGAGCCTCCGATTTGAAAACCCACGCTCCCGCCTTCCACCTTTATGGCTGCCGGTGCGGACCAACCCGTGCCTGAAGCCAGGCGGCACATCATGAAGCCCCTGCCGTAGCTGGCTCCCACGATAAACGCGCCCTTTTTCATTCCAGGAACGATCACGATACACTGGCAACTCTCAAGCAACTCCTTCGGAATGGCCTTATCCGGCGTCGCCATAATCTGCTTCATGACATCGGATGCCGCAGTCAAGCGCGAAGCCGCGCTCTCTTCCGCAAACAACATTCCCGCGGACAATACGCCCGCGCCGACGCAGGTAATTCCAAGTCTTCTCAACGTTTGCAGTTTCATAAATTTCTCCCTGGTTTTTGATTCCAAGCCTGTTCGACTTCATGACTCAAGCATCGTTGATCACAAAACCCCGGCTGGCTTTCGCTTCGTACGTCGGAGGAATGACGGCAGGAATTAGCAAGTAAGCTGGAGTCGTCACAACTTCTCTAATCCTCTAGCGGTTGAATTCGCCAAGATTCGTCCGATTGGCGTCAGCCGTTATACCGCTCCCCATTTCATGTATACCCCGGGGTAAATGCAGTGTCAGTTCAGTTTTGCTCAAGCATCTGGTCAAAATTGCTCAGGTTGGCTTCACTCAAGACGATCACGGCATCGAATTCGTGTCCTGCTATAATAGGGTGAGATTATGGGCATGCAAACCCGTGTCATCCACCCGATTTATGGTCTTCTACCCACGGAAGTCGAGGGGTTCGATCCCCTCGCCGAGCTTGCCCTGGATATGCGCTGGTCGTGGAATCATGCCGCTGACGAAGTGTGGCTGCAGCTTGATCCCGCGCTGTGGGAACTCACGCATAACCCTTGGGTGGTCCTGCAGACGGTTTCGCGGAACCAGCTCGAGCGCGTGCTGGCCGATCCCGCCTTCCGAGGGAAAGTAGATGCCCTCGTGCAGTCCAAGGAGCACGCGGCTGCGGCGCCGGCGTGGTTTCAGCAAAATCATCCGCAGGCTCCCCTGACCTGTGTCGCGTATTTCAGCATGGAATTCATGTTGAGCGAAGCTCTCCCGATCTATTCGGGAGGTCTAGGCAATGTGGCCGGCGATCAACTTAAAGCCGCCAGCGATCTGGGCGTGCCGGTGGTCGGCGTGGGGCTGCTCTACCAGCGAGGGTATTTTCGGCAGGAGATTGATAAGGACGGGGCGCAACAGGCCCTCTTCCCGTATAACGACCCCGGACAGTTGCCGATCACGCCGTTGCGCCAGCCCAACGGGGATTGGTTGCGGTTGGAAATTGCCTTGCCCGGTTACTCGGTCTGGCTGCGCGCCTGGCAGGTCCAGGTCGGCAGAGTAAAGCTCTACCTGCTGGACAGCAATGACGCGGCAAACTTCCCCGTTCATCGAGGGATCACCAGCGAGCTTTACGGGGGCGGGCCGGAGCTGCGCCTTAAGCAGGAACTGCTCCTTGGGATCGGCGGATGGCGGCTGCTCGGCGCGGTCGGCATCCACCCGGAAGTTTGTCACCTCAATGAAGGACATGCGGCCTTCGCCGTGCTGGAACGCGCCCGCGGTTTCATGCAGGAGACCGGGCAACCCTTCCAAGTCGCACTGGCCGTCACGCGAGCGGGCAACCTCTTCACCACCCATACGGCAGTGGCCGCCGGCTTTGACCGTTTCGATCCGGCACTCATCGAGCAATACCTCAGTGGCTATGCCGCGCAGAAGCTCGGCATTACACTTCACGATTTGCTGGCTCTGGGCCGCCAGAACCCGAACGACTCATCGGAGAGCTTCAACATGGCATATCTGGCGGTCCGCGGGAGTGGGGCGGTCAATGGCGTGAGTCGCCTGCACGGGACGGTGAGCCGGCAGATCCTGGGGCCTCTCTTTCCCGGCTGGCCGCAGGACGAAGTGCCGATCGGACATGTGACCAACGGAGTCCACATGCCGAGCTGGGACTCGGCGGCAGCCGACGATCTTTGGATGGAGGTCTGTGGCAAGGACCGCTGGCTGGGGAAGACGGAAACATTGGAGCAGGATATTCGTCGCATCCCGGATGCCAAACTCTGGCAACTGCGCACCGCGGCCACCAGGTCTTTCGTTGAATACATTCGCGAACGCTTGTCGAGACAACTGGCCGCCTCCGGCGCGGCGCGCGAGGAGGTTGAAGTTGCAAAGTATCTGTTTGATCCCAACGCATTGACGCTGGGCTTTGCGCGGCGCTTCGCGACTTACAAGAGACCGAACCTGCTGCTGCGCGACCCGGAGCGGCTGCTTCGCTTGTTGACCAACCCTGAGCGCCCGGTGCAGCTCATCATTGCCGGCAAGGCCCATCCGGCAGACCAGGCGGGGCAGGCCTTGATTCAGGAATGGACGCATTTCATTCGACGGCCGGAGACGCGCCCCCATGCGATTTTCCTCGGTGACTACGACATGCTCTTAACCGAGCAATTGGTGCAGGGGGTGGATGTCTGGATCAACACGCCGCGGCGGCCGTGGGAGGCGAGCGGAACGAGCGGCATGAAGGTGCTCGTGAATGGAGGCATCAATTTGTCGGAGTTGGATGGTTGGTGGGCGGAGGCCTACACGCCTGAAGTGGGGTGGGCGTTGGGTGATGGGCAGGAACATGGCGACGATCCTGCCTGGGACGCTGTCGAAGCCGACGCGCTCTACGACCTGCTCGAACGCGAGGTGATCCCCGAGTTCTATGCCCGCGATAAAGACGGCATCCCCACCGCCTGGGTCGCGCGGATGCGCGAAAGCATGGCGCGGTTGACACCGCGCTTTTCCGCCGACCGAACGGTGCGCGAATACACCGAGCAACACTACCTCCCGGCGGCGGCAACCTACCGCGAGCGCGCTGCCGATCAAGGCGCAGTGGGTGAGCAGGTGGCGAATTGGCAGCGCACCCTGGAACAGAAATGGGCCACGCTGCGCTTCGGCGAAATGAAGGTGGAAACTGATGGCGAGCAGCACCTATTTGACGTCCAGGTCTATCTCAATGGCCTCGACCCGACGGCTGTTCGAGTCGAGCTTTATGCCGACGGAGTCAACGGCGGCGCTCCGATGCGGCGGGAGATGACGCCCGTCCGGCAATTGGGAGACGGGACCAACGGTTACGTCTATCAGGCGCAGGTGCCTGCAACACGCCCGGCGGCAGAGCATACGGCGCGAGTCATACCGCATTGTCCGGGTGTAGCGGTTCCCCTGGAAACCCCTCGAATCCTCTGGCAGCGCTGATGATGAAGACGCCTGAACGCCTGCTCGCCCAACAAGGACACAGTTGGCCGCCCGCTACGGAATTGGTGAATTTCCCCCGCGAGCTCACGACCGAGTTCGGTGCGACGTCAGCATATCCGCACTTGCTGGCTGCGCTCACGTCCCAGGAGGCCAACCAGGATCCGATCGACCTGGCATTCCTCGCCGCGGCCCGAGAGCGTCACATCTTCGACGCCGTTCCTGCAGTCACGGCTGTCTCCTTCCAGCCGTTCGATCCGCAAAGCCGGCGGGCGGAAGCCGTCGTCGAACAGAATGGGCAGCGCCATCGGGTGATGAAAGGGGCCGTGCGGGCCGCGGGCTTCGCTCGTCACCCCGTTTCGATCATAGAAGTCCTGATCAAGGCAGATTTGACAGCGATTCTAGTCGTGCAGGACCACGTTGAGCAGGCCACTGTGGACCGTCAATCCGGTGTCACCGTAATCGATGAATCCCAGGCTCCTGAACTTATTCATGAAATGACTGACACGCGACCGGGTTGTGCCGACCATTTGCGCCAGGGTATCCTGGTTTACGGTTGGAAGTACCCTCTCGGCTTTACTTTCCTTGCCGAAATGAGCAAGCAGCAAAAGAATCCGGGCCAAACGCTTCTCGCTCGAGTTGAAAAGCTGGTCGACGAGATCCGCTTCATATCGGATGTTCCGCGAAAGCAGATGCTTGACGAACAATTCCGAGACATCGTGTTGTTCGTGAAGTATGCGCGCCATTAAAGACTTCTCAAGCTTATCCAAGGTGCAATCCGTTATCGCGACCGCCGTTGACATACGCAATGGTTGACCTGCGAGGCATCCCTCACCGAAGAACTCACCTGCGCCCAGCACGGCGACGATAGCTTCCTTGCCCTGTTGGGATATAACCGTGAGCTTCACCTTGCCTCGCCTGAGGTAGAACAAGGAATCCGCAGGCTGACCTTGCCGGAAAACGGTGCGGTCCGTTCCGTATTCCAAAACGGTTTTCCCGCGGAAAATGCTGGTGAGGATGGCTTCCCAATCGACAGGCTGGCTTTTCGTACGCGCCGCAACTGCCTCCGTCTCTTGCTGCAAGCCTGGTGCAGCATCGGAAGTGATTGCTTTCGCGCGCTGCTTCCTGGCGCCGTTGCCGGCTCCAGGATCCAGCTTCACCGGATTCTCCAGAGAGATCATGTTTGGCTGCTTTTGCGGCATGATTCCTCGTTTCGTACTCCCCGTGTCAAGTCGAGACGCCACTCGATTTAGATCGGTCCCGCTCTGGGCAAACCGTCGGATTAGAAGAACGCCCTTCTGAATGCGCATAGGATGGGCAAAAACAGTCACTCAAGGTAAACACGAGAGTCGTTTCGCGTCCATTTTGGTGGTTTCCAAGGAATTGAACTTTTCCAACCTCAGTCTTGCCACGACCCGGTTGACTGCCCTGCGTGGGGCCCTTTATTCGTCATAAGCGAGACCACTCGGTTAAATTTTAGTCCGCCACATCGAAAAAATCCATCCAGGTACACGAATTTTCCACCCCACCATTCCATAACGATCGCGCTCCTTAACAAGTCTTCAGCCCTCGGTATAGGGCTCGCCATCGAACCGGAGAGATGTGGATAAACGTGCGCCCTCCTCTTTTTTGCAATTTACTCATGAATAATCCGGGTTAAGAAGCCGTCGAGTCACGAGATCGGGGTGGCCACCGACGGTTCGGCACCGTGGAGTGGGTCTGGTCGTTGACGGCCAGACCGAAGTGACCGCCCGTGCCTCGATTGTTTCCAGGCTCAAGGCGCCGTGGCGCGTCTGGCTCCCCCCTGATTCTTCTTGCTCAGTGGAGCCAGGCGCTGGCTTAGAGCACCCCTGTCTTGGATCTTAACGAAGCGCCCTTAATATGAGAATCCCTCCTAAAATGCCGTCAAGGATACGATAGGTGCCGTTATCATAGCGGCCATATTGATAGCGGCTCATGTAGCCGTCGTCATAGCCGCGACGGAAGCCCTCGCGAAAGTAGTAGTTGTAGGCGTCCTGGTCGACATAATAGCCAATATAGCCGTAGTTGGCGTCCTGATATGCGAAGGAATCCTGATAGCTGGAATGCCATCCATCCGCCCGGTCTGCCTGTCCGGCGTGGAATCCTTCCGCATAACCATAGTTCACGGCCTGCCGGAGTAAATTTGCGCCGTACTGATTTGTCTCGTAGTAGATGCCGCCACGATTGTATCGATAGTTTGGAGCCGTGTAGAAGTACGGATCACCATAATAATCATGGTTGCGATCGTTCTGGAGACGTAGTTGCTGCTGATGCAGGCGCTCTAAGTACTGTTGTTGAAATCGGTACTGCGCCATACGATTTTGTTGCTGGAGTTGTGCTATGCGCTGTGGTGCGAGACGCGCCTCCTGATCCACATGTTGACGGTACTGCGTCATCTGCTGCTGCTGCTGTACAATGAGTTGCTGCTGACGCTGTTGTGAGAGACGCTCCGGCTGCTGCTGCGGCGGCCTATTTTGGGCCTGCTGCTGTTGCTGCTGACGGTTTTGGTCCTGCTGCTGTTGCTGAGCCCGCTGTTGCTGCTGCTTGTTTTGGTCCTGCTGCTGGGCCCGCTGTTGCTGCTGCTTTTGGTCTTGCGGCTTTTTTATGTCTTGCTGCTTTTTAGGATCCTGCTGCTGTTGTTGCTGCGCGCTGGTCAGTATGCTCATTCCCACCAACGACACTATGACGATTACAATCGCCATCAAAACCCGGTTCGAGAAAGTAACTCTCATTGTACTCCTCCTTTAATGATCCAGTCGCTCCGAGAAACATCGCCCGTCCGAAATGCCAGGCAACGAGGAGCACAATAGGCAAGAGAGGATACAATAACCCTTCCCTCTTCTGCCATCCGCCTCCCACCAGATCCTGAAGGCACTCCAACTATATCTTTGCGATAATCCGGTGTCAGTTCACTACTGCTCACAAGTCTGGTCAAAATAGCTCATTGCAGAGAAACGCAGCGACGAGTGTCACCCGCTCTACATTGTGGGTCTCGCCCCCAAGAGATTTGTCGTCCGCGCGCACAGGGTTTCCGCTGAGGCACTGGAACCGCGGATGCACGCAGATAAACGCCGATCCGCATTTGCGTTCATCTGCATTTATCTGCGGTCTCATACCTGGAGGTATGGAGGGATGAGCAAGTTTGACCAGACATGTGAGCAGTAGTGCACAGAGGTGCACTCTGACCCAGCGTATAAATGGAATGGGGAATTGCAGTAACGCTGACGCCACTGGAGGGAAATCTAAGCCGTGGAATCCATCATAAAGCAATCAGGCATTTGTTTCACGAAGTCCCAGCACATGGCGCCATCGCCCGGCGCCAGCGCTGTGAGAAGGCGCCTCCTCTTTCTCCGTGTGCCGGCAATCCTCGTTATTTTGCTCATGTGCAACGGCTGGTTGTCTGCATACTCCGTGCTCACGCACATGGAAATTGTGGACCTGCTCTGGACCGATGGGATCCGCCCTCTGCTGCACCAGCACTATCCGGAATTGTCGGAAGACCAGATCACGGAGGCGCATGCCTACGCTTACGGGGGCGCCGTTATCCAGGATCTCGGTTACTACCCGTTCGGCAGCGTGGAATTCAGCAACCTGGTGCATTACGTTCGCAGTGGAGACTTCGTCCGCGAGCTGCTGCTTCAAAGCCAGGATGCCAACGAGTACGCCTTCGCTCTGGGCGCTCTATCGCATTATGCGTCGGACATTGCCGGCCACCCGGCTGTCAACCTTTCAGTAGCGATTGAGTATCCGAAGCTACAAGCGAAGTATGGCAACTCCGTCAGGTTTGCGCAGGATAAGACGGCCCATTTGAAAACTGAGTTCGGGTTCGACATGGTGCAGGTTGCCAAGAATCGTTATGCTTCGGAGCACTACCATGACTTCATCGGGTTTAAAGTGTCCAAGTCCCTGCTGGAACGGGCCTTCCCGGTCGTATACGGAGTAGAGTTGAAAGATGTGCTTCCCCGCGCGGATCTCACGATCGGCTCGTATCGTTTCGCTATCGCCAGGCTGATTCCCGAAATGACCCAGGTCGCGCTGCAAACACATAAGAAGGATCTGATGAACGAGATACCCAGTATTGCGAAACAAAAGTTCCTGTACCGCCTGTCGCGCTCCGATTATGAAAGGGAATGGGGAAAGGACTACCGTAAGCCCGGAATCGCCTCCCGGATCCTGGCAACGCTCATGCGGTACATGCCGAAAAAGGGCCCCTTCAAGGCCATGGCGTTCAAGAACCCGACCGCGGCGACTGAAGAGCTATATTTCAAGAGCATCAATACTACCGTCGACCAATACCGGGCCTTTCTCGAAGAAGTGCGCACTGACTCAATCGTGCTTCCCAATTGCGATTTGGATGACGGCAAGGGGACCAAGGCAGCGGAATATTCGCTGGCAGACGACGCCTATGCAAAGTTGCTGGTCAGGCAGTCAGTGCGGAAGTTCGATCTGACCACAGCCGACCTGCGCACGAACATCCTGAACTTTTATGCCAACCTCTCTGCTCCGATCGGGACGAAGAAGGACACGGTGCGCTGGCAGAGCATCCTCACTGCGCTGGATCAGTTGAAACTGATATCTCCGGTTCCGGCCCTGGCAAACGGTCCTAAAAAGTGACCCTCATCAGCGGGCTCCGGTCGCAAGGTGAGAATCCCGGTACCGTTAAATGAAGAGATCGCCGGAAATGAAAGTTGGCGGCAAGTGTTCCGTATGCCTCTTTGTCCAGGACGGCCCGTAGTCATCCTCTTGGCATTGTTGACGGCGATTTTTTGCGGCGCAGTTTTGAGCCATCCGGATCCTGGGCCGCAGCCTCCTTGTGGAAGCGAGACCTTTCCCCCATATCCCGACCTGGATAAGCCGCCCACCACAAGATTCTGGGACCGATCCGACTTGGGCCGCGACTGGACACCGCCTGCCTGCACTGGTTGGACTACACGGGGATTTGCGACATTAGTGGTTACGGTCGGGCGCTTTCGCAATTCCGCGGGAGCCGACGGCATGCTCCGCCGCATCGGGGCGATTTCCGAACTCAAGGGGATGCTTTATTGGTCAACCACGCACAAGCAATGGCAAACGCTGATCGTCGGTGCTTATGCCTCGACCGGGCCACCCGGCGATCGACGCCGCCAGGACTTTTCGCCGGACGAGATCGCAGAAGGGAAGTTTTTTTACTTTCAGCAGGCGGATAACCTGTCGGGAAAAGCGATGTATCGAATGCGCATGCTGAGCGTTTCTCCCGATCGACTGGTGTTCGATACCGAAAACATCACCACCATGCGCTACTTGCTGCTTCCCCTTTTCCATCCGGGCGAAATACAGTCGATTTACTTCCTCGAACGGGAGTCGCAGGACGTCTGGCGTTATTACAGCATCGCGCGCACGGGTAAGAACGTGAACACCTTGACAGCGGGGCACGAGGCATCCTCCGTTAACCGGGCAGTGGCTTTTTACCGTTACCTGGCTGGCATCCCGATGGACAAGGAGCCTCCCGCGGCACGCTAGAAAGGCGTTCATCAAGGGCTGCTACTAGTATGTGCTAACTTAAGCCACTTCCCCCAGGTGGACTTTGATGTGGACTTGGATGTGCTGGTACTCGGCAGATTTTCGAGAGCGTCCTATCGGTTGGGAGAAATAGTCAGTTAATTCTGAGGCAGAGATCATCCGGATCATTTCACTCGATCGGCGTTCGCGGCAGCAATCTTAGCTGCGACATATTTGCTGTAGTATTCGAATACGTAGTCCCTGAGCGGGCCGTGCCCCCCTATCGAGTAGTAATCGTACTGCTTCATCTCCTGGTAGGCTTGATCCGCAGTCCAGGAATCGCGGGTGATCCGGTAAATGGCCGTCATTTCCCCGGTGCGATGCCTGCCGCCGGCACAGTGGACAAAGACCGGCCAGTTTTGCGGGTCATTGACGAGTTTGAGAAAATGTTCCGTTTGCCCGTCGGTTGCGGGCCGCGTGCTGGAAAGGGGAATATTGAAGTACTGCATGCCTGCGTTGCGAGCCCATGCAGGTTCCTGGCTATTTCCGTCTTCCTGGAGATCGATGACTGTTTTTATTCCCAGCCGCTGCAATTCCATGAATCCAGAGGCATTCGGCTGTGCGCCACGGTAATAGTTTTGGTTGATCTGGCCAAAATTGTCGATGAGGACGCGAGGGCCGGCTGCGGCTCCGACCCATATGCCGTGCGGCAGCATTGAAGTGAGCAGGATCGTTATGCAGGCACATAAAAAGAGCCAATTTCGCCGCCTTCGTGCCTGATTCGGTTGATGCATTTCAATCCTCGCTGCGATTCCGCGCTTTTGTTGTGATTCGAGAAGAGCCGGTTCGGTTGCCAACGCTATAATGATGCTCGCTGGATCCAGGAGTTACAAATAAAAGGAAGACTTTTGTATCAGGTGCCCGGCATTATGAGCAAATTCCGCGTTCGCAGGATCATTTGGGTGTAAGATCGGTAGCTGTAAGCTTTAGAGCAACTCAGCAGCCACCAAGAAGTTTACATAACGAATTCAGGATTCTTGAACACCTACAATCCGGAAGCTGGGGCGGCGCAACAGCCGGACTCCGACCCCAAAAGGCATTTTGTTCAGTCTACGACGGCCTTCGGCTGCAACCAATGAGACAGAAGAGGATAGCGGCTTGTAACTTCTTGCAGAAAAGCGAAGAAGTCACAGATAAAGACTCTATCCGCTGTTGCGTCGCTGAGCGGATACGCATCCGAGTATAGAATGACGATGACGCCGCATGCGGCCAAGAAGTCCAAAGGTCTCAGCATCATCGACTTCTTACGGCCCCACTGGAAAGCATTGACGCTGGCCTTGCTGGCGGTGGCGGGCGCAACCGCAACCGACCTGCTCGAACCTTGGCCTCTAAAGATCGTTCTCGATTACCTGCTTCAGTCCAAACGGCCGCCCGGTTGGATGAGCGTAATGGTCGGCTGGATCGGGCAGAACAAGCTGGCTGTCCTCAACTTCGCGGTTGTGGCGGTGGCGGTCATTGCCATCGTAGGCGCACTCAGCTCCTTACTGGAGAATTACCTCACCACCAGCGTCGGCCAATGGGTCATGCACGACCTGCGGCGTACGCTCTATCACCACATCCACCGCCTATCGCTGGCCGAGCACGACGCGAAAAGGACCGGCGACCTCATCGGCCGGGTGACGAGCGACATTGAAGCTATTCAGGACTTTGTCACCACGGCGCTGTTGGGCATCTTAGCCAGTGTCCTCACCCTACTGGGGATCATCGGGGTCATGCTTTACCTGAACTGGCGTTTCACGCTCATCTCGCTCTCCGTTGCGCCCGTGCTCTTCCTGGTGGTCTACATCTTCACCCGGCGCATCAAAAAAGCTTCGCGCGACGTAAGAAAGAAAGAGAGCGAGCTGGTTTCGATTGTCGAGGAAGTTTTTTCCTCGATCCGCGTGGTCAAGGCCTTTGCCCGTGAGGACTACGAGGAGCGCCGCTTCGAGCGCCAGAGCCTGGAAAATGTCGAGATGACCCTTGTTGCGCGCAGCATCAAGATGAAGCTCTCACCTATCGTCGAGATTGTCGTAGCGACGGGGACCTGTTTGATGCTCGGTTACGGCGCGCGCCTGGTACTGGCGGGCCAACTCACCGTTGGTGCGCTGGTCGTTTTTTTGCTCTACCTGGGCAAAATGTATAAGCCTATGCGTGACCTTTCCAAAATGACGGACACCGTCTCAAAGGCAGCGGTGGGGTTCGAGCGGATCCGCGAAGTTTTGGAGACCGATAGCGGAATGCGTGACCAGCCGGGCGCGCGCCCCGCCGCGCGCTTCAAGGGCAAGATCGAATTTGACAAAGTCTCGTTTGGGTACAACCAAGACCAATTGATCCTGAAAGATGTGAGCTTCGAGATCGAGCCGGGCCAAGTCGCGGCATTCGTTGGCCCGACGGGGGGCGGCAAGTCTACCATCATCAGCCTGGTTGCGCGCTTCTACGATCCCGTCTCCGGGGAAGTCAAAATCGACGGGAAAAACATTCGCAACTACACGATGAAATCGCTTCGCCAGCAGATCAGTTTTGTTTTGCAGGAGACGCTTCTGTTCCACGCACCCGTATGGCAAAACATCGCCTATGGCCGCCCGGAAGCCAGCCGAGCGGAGATTATCCGCGCGGCAAAACTGGCCAACGCCGACGAATTCATTGAGGTGATGCCCGAGGGCTACGACACGATGGTCGGCGAACGCGGCGTGACGCTTTCCGGGGGCCAGCGCCAGCGCATCGCCATCGCGCGGGCCGTTATCCGCAATACTCCCATCCTAGTTCTGGACGAGCCCACATCAGGACTGGACGCCGTGTCCGAGCAGGCCGTGTTCGAAGCCCTCGACCGTTTGATGGAAGGCAAGACTTGCATCGTCATTGCGCATCATCTGGCGACGATCTGGCACGCCAAAATTATCTTCGTGGTGAAAGACAATACTATCGTTGAGCGGGGCACCCACGACGAGCTGCTGGCGGCAGGCGGCCTCTATTCGGAGCTTTATGAAATCCAGTTTCGCAGGGAAGATCGCCAAGCGGCGGACACACAAAAAACTTAGCCGGCAACGCCGACGATGATCCCCTCAGCCCGGGCGGCAAACCTATATTTGAGTTCGCCTCGCAAGCCCCATGCGCACGGCCCGCTATGATTCTCGGCCAGTCCGTAACTTCGACTCGTCACCACAAGGTGGTTCCCCGTCATTAACTAGCGTGAGCAATATTGATCAAATGTATGAGCAATACTAGACTGACACGGGAACTGCCGCCGCAGTATAAGAAAGTGTGGCTCGCGCTGCCAGCCACAAATATGACGTAACACTTTGCCCCATCTCGCAGCACGATCTGCCAGATTGCCGCTCGCGACGGCTGTGCGGTAATCCAAGGAATAGGACTGCTCCTTTTTTAGGAGGAACCATGCGAGATCACAAGAGGATCTTCTTCATCATTCTTGCTCTTTTTCTGACGCTGCCCGCCTTCGCTCAGCCGGCCGGGACCGCCGGCGCGCTGTGGCGCGACCGCGGCGACGTTTCGGCTCTGGACCTCCTATACGGGCCGGGGGGGAAAAATCATCAGCCCGGGACCAACTTTAAATTCATCGAGGAATCTCAGAGCGGAACTTCACCCAAGTTTGAGGTCGAAGATGAAAACGGCACCAAGTGGAAGGTGAAACTCGGCCCCGAGGTGAAGTCGGAAACTGCTGCGACGCGCCTCGTGTGGGCGGCGGGTTACTTTGCCGACGAGGACTACTACCGGCCGCAAATCCACGTACAAGGTATGAAACCGCTCTCCCGCGGTCAGGAGTACGTGTCAGACGGCGGCGTTGTCCGCGAGGCGCGTTTGGAGCGCCACGGCGGCGGGAAGGAATTGAAGAACTGGAGCTGGTACGATAACCCCTTTGTCGGCACGCGCGAGTTCAACGGCCTTCGTGTCATGATGGCGCTCATCAACAATTGGGACTTGAAGGAAATCAACAACAAGGTTCTCGATGAGGGCGGCGAGCCCCGTTATGAGGTGGCCGACCTGGGCGCCAGTCTTGGGAGAACCGGCAACCCCTTCGGCCGCAGCAAGGACGTGATGAAGGACTACGCGGAAACCAAGTTTATCGAAAAGGTCACGCCCGGATATGTGGACTTCGTCATGCACAGCCGACCCTTCATACTTACCATGATCAATTTCCCCAACTACCGCTTCCGCACGCGGATGGAGAGTGTGGCCAAGCATATTCCTATCGCGGACGCACGCTGGCTCGGCAGCCGGCTCGGCCAGTTCTCCTCCGAGCAGATCCGTGACTGCTTCCGCGCCGCCGGCTTCTCGCCCGCCGAGGTCGAGGGCTATACCAGGGTAGTGATGCAGCGCATCGAGGCGCTGAAGAAGCTATAGCCGACCCATCCGCTGCACTCCGGATTCTGTGCCATGGGTTCAGTCGCTGGGAAGGAGTGCGGTGTTGGCCTGACTGTGCCGTCGCAGCTTGAGCCCCCCAGCGTTTACCGAGCCTAATAGAGGTGGAACGCTTCCGATCCCTAAGACTTGGCCTGACCACCTGGTGAAGCGCCCATGAAACTGTTAATCCAACCTGGCGACGGAATCGCGGCGCTGCTTTCGGGAATCCGAAACGCCAAGAAAAGCATCGAGATCGCAATCTTCCGTTTCGACCGCGCCGAGATTGAGGCGGGGCTGAAGGCTGCGGTCGGCCGCGGCGTTTCGGTGCACGCGTTGATCGCCTACACCAACCGGGGCGGCGAGATAAACCTGCGCAAGCTCGAGATGCGTCTGCTCGCAGTGGGCGTCGCCGTTTCGCGGACCGCCGACGATCTGGTGCGCTATCACGACAAGCTGATGATTATCGACCGTCGACTGCTCTACGTCCTGTCCTTCAACTTCACCCACCTTGATATCGACCATAGTCGCGGCTTCGGCATCGTCACCAGGAACGCCAAGTTCATCCAGGAAGCGGTGAAGTTATTTGAGGCCGATACCACGCGGAAACCCTATACACCGACACTAGACACCTTTGTCGTCAGTCCCGCCAACGCCCGCAAAGTGCTCGGCGCGTTTATCCGCAAGGCCAGGAAGGAGCTGCTCATCTACGACCCGAAGATCGCCGATGCGGGAATGCTGGGTGTACTCAGCGAGCGGTCGAAGGCGGGGGTGGAGATCAAAGTCATCGGCCGCGTAAGCAAGCAAAACCCTGGTCTGGAAGCCCGGAATCTCGCCAAGCTGCGCTTGCACACGCGCACGATTATCCGCGACCGCCGTCAGGCCTTTCTGGGCAGCCAGAGCCTGCGCGTGGCCGAACTGGACTCGCGCCGCGAAGTCGGCGTTATTGTTAGTGAACCGAACGTGGTGAACGGTTTAATCAAAACTTTTGAAACAGATTGGGCGATGAGCGCAGTCGAAGAGAACCAGCAGTCCGAAGGCAACTTGAAACAAATCATAAAAGAGCTGGTCAAGGAGCTGTCGCCGCTGAATCCCATCGTGAAAGAGGCGCTCAAAGAGGCGGCGGAGCAGACCGGGAGCGCGAGTCTGAATCCGCAAGAAGTGAAAGAAACGGTCAAGGAAGCAGTGAAGGAAGCGGTCCAGGAGCGTGTCGAAGAGATGGTGAAAGAATCCCTGCAGGAGTCTTAATAATAGGCGGCGACAAATGTTCCGTAAGCCTCATTGACCAGGATAGCCCGCAGTCATCCGCCTGGCAGTGTTGCTGGCGATCCTTTGTCCCTCATCCGTCAATAGACTCTGATCGTGTCTCGGACCGAGGACTTGATAAGATTTCTAATCCACAGGTTCAATCTAAGCTTGCGCGACACGTTGGGCCAGTATTCCTTGAACAAATTGAATCCTGCATCCGATGCCAGGCTGATACCAGCATTGGCGAATATTACGCCGGCACCTGTAGATCCCCCAACAGGGGAGTAGTAAGCGCTGGAAATTGCGGTAGAGACAACGGTCCCCAGGATCAGGGATTTGTTCAACTCCGAACGGCCGGCATCATTGCGCGTGATGACAATGCGGCTGAGAGCGTATGCGATGCGGGCTCGCTTGGTGCCGTGGTCCATTGGTATGTAGCGCGGGTCTTCGTGAAAGAACCTGGGGAACAGGAATGCCCCAAAGAACGTAGCGTTTGCCTCGTCAGCCATATTGAACCCATACCTTCGCAGGAAGCCATAGCCGCCCCTTCCGAGAAAGGGCCGATCGTTGGTGGCCAATGATACACCCGCGTCCAGAGCCAGCGAGACATGCGTTTCCCAGTGCAGCAGGTCCCGCCAAAAGAGTCCGAATTTTTCAGCATGGGATAGCGGGTGCCAGTTCGCCGACGAAAGTTCGATCAGATATGAATGATCCTGGCTGGGTTTCTTGCCCTGGCGTTGGGCGCCGCTGGAAGATCCACCTGCTGCCTGCGTATCGCCTCTGGCAAACAGGTGCGAATCCATGATAAGAAGCCCCCGCGCCGGCCCCGCTGATGCCAGAACGGCGGGGGGATTGCACGTTTTATCCATCGTGTGCAACGGATCAGAGAAGCCTCTGCGGGAATCGTCGCATGACGGAAGAGAAAAGAGAGGCGCGGACTGTTCCTGGCATAAAGTGCCCGGCGCCCGCAACAAGAGGATGCAGGCAAGTACAACAGTTATTCTATACATGAACCCAGCACCGCGCCCTCTCTCCAGGGGTTACACGAAGAAGTCGGTGCCCGCCAATCACTTGCACCGGGAGCGAAGGCCGGCCCATAACGCACTGTCATTGGCGACCTCCCGTCAGAGTCCTTACCAGCAGCACGGGCTGGTGGTCGAGGCGGCGCGTTGTTTCCATGTCTGTTCCCGGCTGAATTGGCTGAGATTCTCCTCGACCCTTCACGTGGTATGCCGCCCCTCATTACCTCAATACTCTAGAGACATTTCGGGTGTCAGTTCAAAACGGCTCATACGTTTGGTCACAATTGCTCACCATGTTCAGGAGCGCGAATTGCAGCCTGGGGCAGATGGGAATTGCAGCAATTAGCCCAGGCGTTCCGCTGGCTCGCCATCTTCCGCGAAGCTCAAACAGTTCCGATCCCCGGCCTGTCGAGCGCGGAGGCGAGGAGTTTCTTTTTCAGTTGCCGATATACGATTCGGAGGGTCGCCAAAACAGGCACAGACAAAAAAATTCCGGGGATTCCTGCAATTTGTCCGCCCGCGAGGATTCCGAAGATCACCACCACGGGTTGTAGTTTCGCGCCTTTGCTCATCAGGTGGGGCGACAAGACATAATCCTGGAAAATGCGGAACACGGCCAGGAATACGAGAATCCAAAGCCAATGTTGAAACCCGCTCAATCCGGCAACCATCAGGATGGCGACCGCTCCCACCAGGGGCCCTACAACAGGTATAAACTCAAGAAAAAAGGCGATGGCCGCCAGCAGGATTCCATAAGGGACGCCGATTAGAGTGAAAAACAACCCGAAGGCTGCGAACGCCGCTGCCGCCAGCAGCACCAAGGCTCGCATGTACTGGGCAAGCAACAAATGCACGTCGGCCGCAATTTCCTTGATCTCGTCGCGTCGAGATCCCTCGGCGAGCATCTCCAATATGGAGTTGCGAAACTCCGGGCCGTCTTTCAAGAAGAAAAAGCCCAGGATCGGCACCAGCACGATGTAAATAAGACTTCCGGCATGTGACAAAAAGCCCAAAGCTATATTGGGCAGGAGTGATAGAAGGTCTCGCGAATGTTCAACGAGCTGCTTTTGCAGAGTCGAGATCACCAGTTCCTTAAACGTCGGAAGGGATGGTGACGCGATCAGTGCGACCGGTTTTTCGAGTCTGGAAAGGAGTTCCGGAATCCTCATCGCAAGTGCGTGCGCCTCCAGCACGACTCGAGAGCCAACTGCAATCCCGACTGCAACCAGCAATCCGACTAGGGATAAATAGACGATGGCGAGGGCCGGCGCCCTGGATCGCCCTGGCAGCCGGCGATCGAGATAGTGGACCAATGGCCGTAGCAGATAGGCAAACAGCAGCGCCAGCGCAAAGACGAATAGAGTCTCTCGAATGAGATAGACCACTGTCAGCAGTAATAGAATAAACAGCACTGTCCAGGTATAACTCGCCGCGCGACGATCAAGACCATGTTTGAACATTACGATCCATTAGTGCTCAATCCGGGTGAGGTGATGAGATATCATGTCGACTCCCCTCGACCGGGACTCGCTGTGCGAGAGGCCGATTCAACTCGCGAGCGGTGCTTGTTGGCGTAGACGTGCGTGATTTCCGCACCAAAGAGAAGAATCTGTGCCGAGTAATAGACCCAGACAAGGACAACGAGAGGGGATGACACTGCCCCGTACGCTGAGGCTACGGCGGACTCGGCGAGATACAACCCCATCAGCACCTTGCCGGTCGTGAAAAGAAGTGACGCAATTGCCGCGCCGATCCACACATCATTCCAGGCAATCTCCGTGTCTGGCAGCAGTCTAAAGATCGCAGCGAGCAGCAGGGTTATCACACCGAAAGAGAAGAGAAAATCGACCGATACCAAAAAAAACACGGGCCAAGGAAGTAGATGTCCCATCAATCTTCCCACGGCCCCCAGCGCGGCGCTCGAGACGAGTGACAACAGCAACAGAAAGCCCGTGCCTAGGACCAGGCTGAATGACAAAAATCGCTGTCTAATCGCGCTCAGCAGGATACTTCCTGATTTCCGCTCAACATTCCAGATCTTATTGAGCGCGTCCTGGAGTTCAACGAAGGCGCCTGAGGCGCCGAGTAACATTGTTCCGACGCCAATCGTGCTGGCAATGGTGCCGAGCGCGGGCCGATTGGCGCTTAGGATGGCAGTCTGAAGAATCCTGGCACTCGTTTCACCCACCAGGGCTTGAATGTGACGTAAGACCTCAGCCTCAGCTGCTTTTTGCGGAAATCCCAGACCCGCAACCGCTGTTGCGACAATCAGGACTGGGGCCAGCGAGAGGATTGCGTAGAATGTCAGCGCTGCACCCATGCTCGGTGCATTGTCTTGGAACCATGCAAAGCACGACTCTTTGAGCAGGGCCCAGACGGCCTTTATGTTCGCTGATGCCGTCGATACCGCCGAGAGACCCGGTTTCATCCATTGAATCGCGCCCGCCTGGCTCATATGAACCACCTCTCTTCCGGTGAGGTTTGGTGCAACGATCGCTCAAACCTCTCCGATCGGTGATCCCCGCTATGCTTCTTGCCTCGCGCCCACGACCAGCAAGATAACCCCTCCAACCAACGCCAGTCCTCCGACTACCGGAGCAAGGGGAATCCGTTCATGCTTCTCGGGTCCGCTATCCGCCAGTTCCTGCTTGGCAACTACTAACACTACTCTTATACCCTTGGGATAATTCGCGTGTCAGTTCGGTACGGACCACGCTTATTTGTTAAATAATTGAATTGATGTTGCACCGGACTTCTTAAACTGGGGCTTGGCGTCATTTTTTGAGGTCTTTTTCTGAATCTTAGGTTTTTGCATACCCGGTGTGATTTTCTCTCACGTACCAGGAGCCATCCTCTGCCGTGGCTATATATATCTTTCCCCTTTTCTCACGGAGGCATCCTCAGATTGTACAACTATTTCGCGTGGTCCGACCCCCGCGAGCCCCCAGCGAGCGCGCCGCTCGGGTACCAGGCCAAGCAGTTCCTTATAGTGCATGAAGCAACCAGGGCAGAACGTATGGGTAAACATCAGATCCTGTTCCTGAATTCCGTATCTACTCAGGTGTGCTTTCAGGCTGTACCAGGCGCCATCCGCTGCGATATCGTCACGTGCCTCTCCGCACACACAGCAAACGCAGATCACTTGCTTTTCTTGCCACTGCCGCAGAACCTGTGCCATGGCTACCTCCCGAATCACCCGCGTGTGAGAAGGCATCAACCCGTGCTCGCTCCCTTATAAGGCTGCCTTTCCCGCATGGGAACTAGGCAGGTGCCCGGTTAGCATGGGGAAAACCCCTAGGATTTCCCGGCCAAGAGAGCAATTTGGATGAAGCAACGGGCGATGGCTGCGGGTATTTCCTGCCCACATACGCGCGCTTCGATTGACTCGGCACCTGGACGCGATGGATAATATGGGCGGTTCTGGCACACTGCAGAAAACGCCTGCACGCTCGTGAGGAGCACGGCACGGATGGCAAAGAGCAAACGCACGTCGCGGCGCGTCCGCGACGCGGAACACCTGTCCAGGGCGACGACGGATGCGCGGGATCGGGAGCATGAGCCGGCAACGGGCTCGGAGGATGACCGCATTCCCTTGATACAGGATTCCGATGAAGAGGATCCGCTACAAGTGGCGCCTCTCCCTGTCGTCGGCGTCGGCGCTTCCGCCGGAGGATTGGAGGCATTCACGCAGCTCCTGCAACACCTTCCCGCCGATACCGGAATGGCTTTCGTCTTTATCCAGCATCTTGCTCCTCAGCATCCCAGCATGCTGGCCTCGTTGTTGTCGCGAACGACCGCGATGCCGGTCATGGAGGTTCAACCCCGCACGCCGGTTCAGCCCAACCATGTCTATGTCATCCCGCCCAATACTCTGATGCGCATTACGGGCGACGTCCTGGAACTCGAACCTCGCCCGGAGGAGCGTGGCGCACCCAGGCCGATCGATTACTTCTTCCGCTCCCTGGCGGTGGACCAGAAAACAATTGCGATCGGGGTGATCCTGTCCGGCGCGGATTCCGATGGGGCTTTGGGCCTGCAGGCGATTCGGGCCGATGGCGGCATTGCCATCGTTCAAAGCGAGAGTTCGGCCAAACATCCCGACATGCCGCGAACCGCAATCGCGGCCGGAACCGTCGACCTGATTTTATCCCCAGAAGAGATCGCGGCCGAGTTGGCAAGGATTGTACGGCACCTTTCCCTGGTCGGACGCGAGCCGGTGGCTGTTCCCCAGGAAAACGCCGGGGACGAGTTTCAACTGAACCGGATCTTCGCGCTCATACAAGCGGCCACCAGGGTGGACTTTCGCGGATACCGGCGTGCGACGATCCGGCGGCGCATCACTCGCCGGATCATCCAGCGGCGCCATGAGGGTCTGGAGGCATACATTTCTGATCTGGAATCCAATCCTACGGAGCTGTTGGCGTTGTGTGAGGACCTGCTGATCAATGTCACCAGCTTTTTCCGTGATCCCGAGGTTTTTCTGGCCCTCGAAAAAGATATCTTGCCGCGACTGTTGAAGGAACGGTCCAGCGACTTGCCGCTGCGCGTGTGGGTGCCCGGCTGTTCCACAGGAGAGGAGGTCTACTCGATCGCCATGTGCCTGATCGAGGCGAACGAGAAGTGTCCCGCGCCGGTCCCGATCCATATCTTCGGCACCGACCTCAGCGAACAGGCGATTGTGATGGCTCGTACTGCCACGTACGCGGAGAACCAGGTCGCCAACGTCTCGCCGGAACGGCGGGCACGCTTTTTAGCGCGCGTGGAGAACGGCTTCCAGGTCCTTAAGTCGGTTCGTGAAATGTGCGTGTTCGCGCGCCAGAACCTGCTCCTGGACCCGCCCTTCTCGCGTCTCGACCTGATCAGCTGCCGGAACCTTCTGATTTACCTCGAATCTGCGCTGCAGCGCCAGGTGGCCGCTACATTTCACTATGCGCTGCAACCGAACGGCTACCTGATGCTGGGCCTTGCGGAGAGCCTGAGCAACGTCCCGGGCCTGTTTTCACTCGTCGACAAGCGTCACAAGTTTTTCACCAGAAAAACCGCTCGAGTCCACGCGGAACTCATCGGCCGTGGATTCGTCAGCGAGCAGCCACCAAGTCTTCCCCCCCACGCACCCTCGATCGGCAAGGAGAGGTCATTCGAGGCAGAGCTTGACAAAGAGGCCGAGCGCATCGTCCTGTCCGAGTATGGGCCGGCCTGGGTGATCGTGAACGAAAGCTTCGAAATCCTCCAGTCGCACGGGGACACAAGTCCGTATTTGCGCCTCGCTCCGGGACAGGCCACGCTGTCACTCCTCAAAATGGCACGGGAGTGTATTAGGGGCGAGTTGCGAAAGCTCCTCGCGAAAGCAAAGAGCGAAGCGGGCCCGGCCCAATCGACCGTCCTACAGAAGAGCGGGGATGGCGAGATCGGCGCCGTCCGGCTGGAAGTGCGTCGCCTTACCGCCCCAACGAGTGATGGCCGATGTTTTCTCGTCCTGTTCCTCAGCCGCGCAAAGGAGCGGCTCGGCCAGCCACGCGAACCATCGGGAAGCACGAGGTCACGCCGCAAATCCAAAGCCGGCTCCGCCGGACTGGAGCGGCTCCGGGAGGAGCTTACCCTGACCGAGCAGCGGCTCCAATCCATCATCAACGAACGTGATGCGGCCAACGAAGATCTCACCTCCGCGAATGAAGAGATCCAGTCGAGTAACGAGGAACTGCAGAGCATCAACGAAGAACTGGAAACTTCGAAGGAAGAGCTGCAGTCGAGCAATGAAGAGCTGAACACGGTCAACGAGGAGTTACGGAACCGCATTCAGGAACTGGGCAAGCTCAGCGACGATCTTGCGAATCTGCTGAAAAGCGCATCGATGCCGATGCTGATGATCGACAACGAGCTCCGTATCCGGCGGCTCACGACGTCGGCCGAACGCCTCTTCGGATTTCAACCCGGCGACATCGGCCGGCCGATCCTGGACATTCAGACGCGGCTCAGCATGGACGACCTGGAATCGAGGGTACGGAGGGTTCTCGAGACATTCAACCCGGAAGAAACGGAGTTGCTGGATCGCCAGGGATGCTGGCACCTTCTGCACGTTCGGCCGTATCGGACGGGAGACAACCGGGTCGAGGGCGCGGTGCTGGTCCTGGTGGACATCGACCAGGCTCGGCGCGCGCAGATTGCAGCCGACTCGGCGCGCAAGTTCGCCGAGTCGGTCGTCGAGTCGGTTCAAACGCCTCTCCTGGTGCTGCGGAGCGACTTGCGGGTTCGAATGGCAAACCGCGCCTTCTTCCAGTCGTACCGTCTGCGGCCCGCCGACGTCGAGAATCAGGTCTTCTATGAGGTGCGCGGGCAACAGTGGAACCTGCCCGGCCTGCAGACTGCTTTAGCGCGGCTCTCCGCGAACCGGGAATCGATTGAACCTCTCGAGTTTAAGCAGGAGTACCCTATATCAGGCAGGAGGACAGTAGCGATCCATGCCCGCAGGATCCATCCCGATGACGAAAATCAGATCCTCGTCGCAGTGGAGGATATCACCGCTCAGAAACGAGCAGAACACGTCCTGGTCGAAGAACGGCAACGACTGCAGCGCAGTGTGCGGGTTGGTGAAACTGCCTTGCACGACAGTGAAGCAGCCTTGCTGCGCACCCGCGAGGAATTGCGCGCGTTAACAGCAGGCCTGCTCAACACCCAGGAGGAAGAGCGCCGCCGCGTATCCAGGGAGCTGCATGACGACTTGAGCCAAAAGGTGGCCAAGCTGCAGTTTGATGTGGAGACGCTCGACCAGCAGCTTCCTCCCGATCTGATGGACGGGAAGAGACGGCTGCTGGCGATCCGCGATGGAATTGGCACGCTCTCCAATGACCTCCGCAGGATCGCCTACCAGCTTCATCCTTCGACCCTCGATCACCTCGGCCTCGCCGTCGCGATACGTACTTACTGCCGGGAGTTTTCCGAGCGCGAGGGCCTCCCGGTCCAGTTCACGGCGCGCAGAGTGCCGGCGCGAATTCCACCGGAGGCTGCAAGCTCTCTCTATCGGATCGTTCAGGAGGCTCTGCGCAACGTCGCCAAGCACGCGGGCAAGACATCGGTGAAAATCAGACTTACCGGAGGTTCGAAACGGCTGTCCCTTTCCATTCGGGATCACGGCGTTGGGTTTGATATCCACTCAGTGCAGCATAAAGGCGGGCTGGGACTGATCGGCATGCAGGAACGCGTGCGGCTGGTCCGGGGAGAGTTCTCGCTGGTGACGCTACCCGGCCGCGGCGCTGCCATCATGATTCGGATACCGCTGAATTGAGGAGCAGATGATATGCGCCCCCGGTTGCTGCTCGCCGACGACCACACTCTGATGCTCGAGGGAATCCGGCTCATGCTGGAGCCGGAGTTTGAGCTGGTAGGCAGCGTGGAAGATGGCCAGTCGCTTCTGGTCGCGGCGAAGACCTTGAAACCCGATATTATTCTCCTCGACATCTCCATGCCGGCTCTGAATGGCATCGACGCGGCACATCGGCTCCGGAAGCTTCTGCCTTCGGCTAAGCTGATCTTTCTTACCATGCATGCAGACTCCGACTATGTGGCGGCAGCGTTTCGGGCAGGCGCCATGGGATACCTCTTGAAGCGCGCGGCGGCTTCCGAGTTGAAGATCGCCATCCGCGAGGTGATGAAGGGCCATCATTATGTAAGCCCGCTCGTGACCCGGAACGCCCTGGAGCTGCTGATTTCGTCTGCGACACCGGGAGGCAAGCCCTCGGACCGCCTGACTCCTCGCCAGCGAGAGGTTCTGCAATTGGTGGCCGAAGGGCGGAGCCGCAAGGAAATTGCGTCCATCTTGAACATTTCCATAAAGACGGTGGAGTTTCATAAGTCGACGCTCGCCCGAGAGCTCAACTTGCACACCGTTGCGGACTTCACTCGCTATGCGATCGAGCATCGCATCATCCCCGCCGAACGCTCTTCTTAACGCGAGATCCCATCGAAAACGGCATCGTCCCTGACGAATGCCGGTCCCAAATTGCCAGGCTCCTTTTCCTTGAAAACTAGGCGACTGCCCAGTTCGCAACAAACACTTTAGAACATAAAATATAGGGAGGCGGAGAACCAAAAACCGATCCTCTTCCATGCCATAGATGGGTCTGTGGCATACAGAACGAGGTAGTCATGGCAGATAACAAAAGTCAGCCTGTCGATTGGGAGACCATCCTCTCTGGAATCTCCCAAGGGAAAACCGTTAAAGAATACAGCGCAAACCGCAACATCTTCCGGCAAGGAGACCCCGCCGATTCCGTGTTTTTCCTCCGACGAGGCGCGGTGAAGCTCGCAGTCACCTCCAAACAGGGCAAGGAAGCGATTGTTGCCATTCTGAACGCCGGTGAGTTTTTTGGCGAGGGATGCCTTGCAGGTCAGCCGTTGCGCATGGCGGCAGCCAGCGCGACGACAGATTGCACGATTATCCGGATCGAGAGGCAGAAGCTGGCGAGCCTGCTCCACGATCAGCATGCCATCTCGGAAGTTTTCGTCTCCCATCTGCTTTTCCGCAACATCCGATATGAAGCGGATCTTGTCGATCAGCTTTTCAACTCGAGTGAAAGGCGTCTGGCTCGGATTCTCCTGCTGCTTTCTCATTTCGGCAAGGAAAGCCGATCCGAACCTGTGGTTCCCAGAGTCAGTCAGGATGATCTGGCACAAATGGTAGGCACTACCCGGTCGCGAGTCAGTCATTTCATGAATAAGTTCAGGCAGCATGGCTTTATCGATTACGCCGACAGCGGCGGGTTGACGGTCAACAACAGCCTCCTGAGCGTAGTCCTGCACGACTAGATTCGATGCCAGGAGGCTATTTTCCAGGCCGGCCGACGCCGTCTTCGCCCGATCCTGACACGCTGAATCGCTTGCCATTGCTTGCCTCCCTGCGCTAACCTCGACCACGTCACACTCGCATGGAAAGAAGCGCTGATGCGGAAGCTGGAACTCAAGCCGGCGCACAAGCCGGTTCAGAACTACCACGCGGCGCTGCGCCAGTTCGAGGAACTGGGTGTCCGGCACGAATCGGCGGTCCGGTCCGCATTTCAGAGCCTGCTCTCTCACTGCGCCCGGCAGCATGACTGGACGCTGGTGCCGGAATGGGAAATCCGCCGCCAACGCCGGATGCCCCTGCGCGTCGACGGCGCCCTGGTCGACGATTTCCGCCTGACCCACGGCTTTTGGGAAGCCAAGGACATCCACGATGACCTGCGTCGCGAGGTCCGCCGCAAGTTCGAGGCCGGTTACCCCCGCGACAACATCCTCTTCCAGACGCCGCGCCGCGCGCTCCTGTATCAGAACGACGCGCTCGCCATCGACGCGGATCTCACCAAACCGAAGGCGCTCATCGACGCGCTTGCGCTTCTTTTCAGCTACACCGCGCCTGCGTCGCCGGCCGGACGCAGACGATGCTCCTTGACGTTTAGACTCCTTGTGTGTACGTTCCAATCAAATGATAAATCTGGAGATCGCGCATCAAACAGAAGACAGGCTCAAGTCGGCGGGAGTGGAACTTGTGTACGTCTTTGGCTCCGTGGCCGAGGGCTGCGCGCACCCGCTGAGCGACCTCGATTTCGGGATCGTATTCCGAGACCTGCGGAAAGTCAGTGCTGATTCGTTCGTGGCCTACAACCAACTGTACGACCTCCTGACCGATGCCTTCCCGGACACGATCATGGATATCGTCTTCCTGCAACTGGCCGGCCTGGAAATCTGTTCGGACGCCATCAGGCATGGCCGGCTCCTCTTTGCCTCTTCTGAGGACGCCCGATACGAATTCGAAGAGCGAGTCATGATCCTGTACGCGGATTTCAAACCGCATCTCGATAATTTCAACGAGGCGGTGCTGCAAAGGATCTGAGGTATGGCGCCACCATCGATCAAGAGTCAGTCGGTCATTCCCCGGCTCGACGGCATAGCCAGAGATAGGCTGATGCTGCAAAAACTGGGGGAGTTGCCGGACGTGGAGTTTGCGCAGGAAGAAAACTTTGTGCGCGCGCAATTCTATCTGCGCAGGGCGCTGGAAGGGGTCTTTAAGAACGATCTCGGCGATTTCGACACCTTCGCCGCCGCGATTAAGGCGGTTCTCGAGCACCCCGAGTCTTTCGGCCTGTCCCTCGAGTGAGCCGGCATGCCCGCGTATGGGTGCGCCGTCCTATTCCGGTTTTCTCGTTCTATGAGACAGACGTGTTGTAATGAACTTGCGAACTTCGATGATGCTTTGATGTCTGGCATTTGTGTGCTATGATGTAAGCATGCGAACCACACTGACCATCGATGACCGGCTGGCGCATGCGCTTCGTAAAAAGGCATACCAGTCCGGCAAATCATTCAAAGAGGTTGTCAACTGCGCCTTGCAAGCCGGGATTCAAGCGGAGCACGCTTTGCCGAAAAGCCGACCCTACAAGATCAAGCCCGCGTCCCTGGGCGGAGTGCTCCCGGGTATCAACATCGACAAGGCGTTGCGGCTGGCCGATGAAATCGAAACCATGGAAATTGCCGGCAAGCTTCGGCTTAGAAAATGATTCTGATCGACGCCAACCTGTTGATTTATGCGATCGATTCGGCATCGCCCCATCATGATGCCGCGCGGCGATGGCTCGAGAAGGTCCTGTCGAGCAGTGATCACGTCGGCCTGACATGGGGTGTGGTCCTGGCATTCCTTCGAATCGTAACCCACCCGGCTGTCGTGAGACATCCCCTCTCTCCCGAGGCTGCCCTCGAGTACCTCGACTCGTGGCTGGCACAGCCCTACGTCCAAACCGTCGTGCCCGGCGAAAAACACTGGCTCATTTTGCGCAATCTGCTCCGCTCCTCCGGCACGGCCGGAAATCTGACCTCCGATGCACATCTTGCCGCCCTTGCCCTCGAACTCGATTGCGAAATATATTCCAGTGATCATGATTTCAAGCGCTTCCACGGCGTCAAACATGTAAATCCCCTCGAAAAGCAGCCCTCCAGAACTCATCCTGTAGGGTCAAGAAACTCAGCCTAACCACAAAAACTGCTCACTCGATCGGACCCTTGCCGCAGAGATCCTGAGCATCGGAAAGGCGATGGGTCCGATCGTGCACGATGCGCGTGTCATGGCGACCTGCTGCGACCATGGCAACAGAGAAATCTGGACAGCCGATCGCGAATTCTCCCGCTTCCAGGGCGTCCGCACGAGGAATCCGCTGATTGGAGCTGGTTGAGATTATGTGCAAACAAGCCCGTGTGATCCACCCGAATAAGAGTGGATGCGTGCACATAACTCGAACTCAAGCACCAGTTCCGGTGTATAATTCGCTTCGCTGGTGAATTCGGAGGCTCCGGAGCGGCCCAGCGAAATTGACTTACATTTTATCTCAGAAGCTGACCGGCGGTCGTGCCCAGCCTGCGACCCGAAATGCATTCAATTCGGACTAGCCACTTCCAAATATTTCCAGGTTTCACCTGGACCTACCGGTGGACAACGGCTGTCATCTTGGCACCGTATGACTTTACCGGAGAGCGAGAATGACCAAAAAGAAGAAACCGAGTGTGAAGCAAGAAATCCCGTCGCCCGAAATGGAGCGACCGGTCACGCCGAATGAGGCGCCGGTAGAAACGGAACCTGCCGAGGGGGCAGATTCGAGCATCTGCCCGGAGGCGAGCTTTCCCATCGTCGGCCTAGGCGCGTCTGCCGGTGGACTGGCCGCTATCGAAGCGTTCTTTGCTGCGATGCCCACGGACAAGGAAATCGGGATGGCATTCGTCGTGGTGCAACATCTCGATCCCAACCACAAGAGCATCCTGATGGACCTGGTCAAGCGGTATACCAAGATGCAAGTCTACAAGGTTGAGGACGGGATGGAGGTGCAGCCCAACTGCACTTACGTCATTCCGCCCAACCGGGACATGGCTTTCATCAACGGTAAGCTGCATTTGCTGGAGCCGAGTGCGCCGCGCGGCTTGCGCCTGCCGATTGATTATTTCTTTCGCTCGTTGGCCCAAGACCAGCATGAGCGGGCGATCTGCATCGTGCTCTCCGGCACCGGCACCGACGGCACGCTGGGGCTCAAAGCGATCAAGGGCGAAGGGGGCATGGCGATGGTCCAGGCCCCAGAGTCGGCGGCCTACGATGGGATGCCCCGCAGCGCCATTGCCACCGGCCTGGTGGACTTTGTCCTGCCTCCGGACGGTATGCCGAAGCAACTGATCGTCTACGTGCAGCACGCCTTTGGCTACCGGCCGAAACCCATGATCCTTCCCACCCCCAACGACGACGACATCCTGCAGAAGGTGTTCATTCTGCTGCGCGCCCAGACCGGACACGACTTTTCGCTGTACAAGCGGAACACCATCCACCGCCGCATCGAGCGGCGCCTGGCCCTCGCCCAGATTGACCGCCTCGAAGACTACGTCCGTTATCTGCGACAAACTCCGCTGGAAGTGGAAACGCTCTTTCGCGAACTGCTGATCGGCGTCACCAATTTTTTCCGGGACCCGCCAGCCTTCGAGTCGCTCCAGGAACACGTCATCCGCCGCCTCTTTGCCGGGATACCGGGCGGGAGTGTGCGCATCTGGGTACCCGGCTGTTCCTCCGGCGAAGAAGCGTACTCTCTCGCTATCCTGATCCGGGAATATCTGGACGAGCTGAAACAAAGTTTCCAGGTGCAGGTCTTTGCGACCGACATCGACGCCGAGGCCATTGAAAAAGCCCGCGCCGGCGTGTACCCCAACAGCATTGCCGCCGACGTCTCGCCTAAACGGCTGGCCAGGTTCTTTGCCCAGGATCAGGGCGGTAATTCCTATCACATCAGCAAGAGCATCCGCGATCTGGTGGTCTTTGCCGAGCAAGACGCGCTCAAGGACCCCCCCTTTTCCAGACTCGATCTGATCAGTTGCCGCAACCTCCTGATCTATCTTGGAGGCGAGGCGCAGAAAAAGATCCTGCGCCTGTTCCACTATGCGTTGAATCAGGACGGATATCTCTTCCTGGGCAACTCGGAGACCATCGGCGAGTTTATGGATTTGTTTGGCGGCGTGGACAAAAAGTGGAAGATTTATCAACGCAAAGGTGTGGTAACGCCTCGTGCCGCCCTTGCCCCCTATACGCCGCCTCTAGCGGCGGAGGACGCCGTCAGACGGGCACGTTCTGCGGGCGCGCCGTCGCATCCCGGCGGCGCTCGTGATCTGGCGGAACAGGTTTTGCTGGAAGAGTATGTCCCGGCGAGCGTGCTCATCAACGCCGAGTTCGACGTGCTTTACATCCACGGCCACACCGGCAAATACCTGGAGCCGGCCGCGGGGGATGCCAGTTTGAATCTGCTGCACATGGCGCGCCAGGGGCTGCGGATGGAATTGACTGCGGCGGCGCGCAAGGCCCTCACCCTGCAGGCGCCCGTCCGCTACGACGGCTTGCAGGTAAAGTCCAACGGAGACACCTCGGTTGTGAATCTCATCGTCCAGCCCGTGGTGAAGCCGGAGGCGGCGCGGGGCCTGCTCATGGTCATCTTCGAGGACGTGACCCCCGATCGCCCGGCGGTGGCAGGGGCAGCCGCGCCCATCAGCGACCAGGAGCAGCGCGTCCTCACGCTGGAGCGGGAACTGCGCACCAAGGGCGAGTGCCTGCGCACCACCATCGAGGAACTCGAAACCACCAACGAAGAACTCAAATCCACCAACGAAGAATTGCAGTCTTCGAACGAAGAACTGCAATCCACGAACGAAGAGTTGGAGACTTCAAAAGAAGAACTGCAATCGGTCAACGAGGAACTCGTGACGGTCA
Organism: Terriglobia bacterium; assembly: GCA_020072565.1. Lineage (NCBI taxonomy): Bacteria > Pseudomonadati > Acidobacteriota > Terriglobia > Terriglobia bacterium. The sequence goes on along the minus strand of JAIQGI010000022.1, from coordinate 45,276 downwards.
ACACGGAACTGCAACAAAGGATCGAAGAGCTCTCGCGGGCGAACGACGATATGAACAACCTGATGGCCGGCACGAACATCGGCACCCTCTTTCTGGACCACCAACTGCGGATTCGACGATTTACGCCGGCGACCACGCGCATCATAAACCTAATCCAGACTGATATCGGGAGGCCAGTGAGCGACATCGTCTCCCGGCTCAAGGGCTATGACCGGCTGGTGCCGGACGCGCGGAAGGTGCTGGACACGCTGACCCCCATGGAAGCTGAAGTGCGCACCCAGGAGGGACAGTGGTACCAGATGCGCATCCAGCCTTATCGCACGCTGGATAACGTCATCGAGGGCGCGGTGCTGACTTTTGTCGAGATCACGGAACAGAAAGAGCTGCAGACGGCGCTGCGCGAGAGCCAGGAGAAGCTCAGTGCCCTGTTCCAGATATTGCCGGTGGGAGTCTCAGTGCTCGACGCCAAAGGCAAGATCGTCTATGTCAATCCCGCGTTGGAAACGATGTTGGATGTGACCCGCGCCGGTCTGCTCGGGGGCGATGCCACGCGGCATAGGTTTCTAAGGCCGGATGGCACGCCGATGCCGGCGGAAGAGTTTGCCGGCGCGCGGGCGGAGCGGGAGCAGCGGCCGGTGCCTCACGTCGAAACAGGCGTCGTAAAGGAAGATGGCAGCGTCGTCTGGACGGATGTGAGCGCCGTGCCCCTGGCGCTGCCGGGTTGGAGGGTAGTCATCGTAACTTTCGATCTCTCCGCGCGCCGGCGCGCGGAAGAAACGCTTCAGAAATCAGGTCACGCACAATGACCGGGAACCCGCAAAAAAGACAGGAGGTAAGCGATGGCTGAGAATTGCGCGAGTCGAAACAATACTGCCGACCTGCGCAAGCGGGCGGAGGAACGGTTGCAGAAACAATCCGCCGACCTGGGCGTCCTCGCGCCGGAGAACAGATGGCTCCTGCTCCACGAATTGCAAGTGCACCAGATCGAACTGGAGATGCAGAACGAGGAACTGCGCCGGACGCAGGTGGAACTGGAAGCGTCGCGCGCGAGGTATTTCGACCTGTACGATCTGGCCCCTGTCGGCTACTTGACCCTCAGCGAGCAGGGGCTGATCCTGGAGGCGAATCTCACCGCCGCCAACCTGTTGGGCATGGAAAGAAGCCGGATGGTCAAGCAACCGATAACCCATTTTATCGTCCGCGAGGATGAGGACGTCTACTATCTGCACCGCAAGCAACTCTTTGAGACGGGCGCGCGGCAGGTATGCGAGGTGAGAATCCAGCGCAAGGACGGCTCCCAATTCTGGACGCGGCTGGAGGCGACCATGGTGCAGGGCGGTGAGAGCGAAGCCCCTGCGTGCCGCGTCGCAATGAGCGACATTAACGAACGTAAGCGCCTGGAGCAGGAGCGGCAGGTAATGGAAGCGCACCTGCGGCTCAAGCAGAAGCTCGAGGCCATCGGGACGCTCGCCTGCGGCGTGGCGCACGAAATCAACAACCCCCTCACCGGAATCATGGGTTTCGCGCAGTTGATTTCGGCCAGGATAGACAAGTCCAGCCCCTTGGGCGAATACGCTTCGGAGATCATGCGCCAAACCGAACGCGTGGCAACGATCGTGCGCGCCCTGCTCACCTTCGCCCAGCACGAGGCGCAGTCTCATAGCCCGGCGGACATCCGCGAAATTATCGGGGCCACGTTGTCCCTGATCCACACGGTGATGCCGCGCGACCAGATCACTCTGGAGTTGGACGTTCCCGAGAACATGCCGAGGATCAAGTGCCGCAGTCAGCAGATTCAGCAGGTGCTCATGAACCTGCTCACGAACGCCCGCGACGCCCTGGACGAGAAGTATCCGGCGTGCGATCCGGACAAAATCATCCGGGTGACGACGCAGGTGTTCCAGAAGGACGGAAAAGCGTGGATCCGGACGACGGTGGAAGATCATGGAACAGGAATTTCAAGGGAAGTACAGGAGAAGATGTTTGACCCGTTCTTCACAACCAAGCCGCCGGGCAAGGGCTCGGGGCTGGGGCTGGCAATCAGCCATGGGATTGTGGAGGAGCATGGCGGCGAGTTGCATTGTGAAAGCGAGCCGGGGCAGTGGACGAGGTTTCACCTGGATCTGCCCGTGGACAACGAATAGCGTCCTGGCGCAGATCAGGACCAGGCCCGGTTAGAGTAGGCGCCGTAACACTTCCATGGCAGCGCTGATGACGAAGACGCCTGAACGCCACCTCGCCCAACAAGGACACAGTTGGCCGCCCGCCACGGAATTGGTGAATTTCTCCAACACGAAAGGACAAAACCCATGCATCGGCAAACTATTCCATTAGGCAGGATCATGGGAATCCCGATTGGCTTGGATTATTCCTGGTTCCTGATCTTTGCGCTGCTCACCTGGATGCTGGCCGGCAGTTACTATCCCTCCGAGTTCAAGAACTGGCCGCCGCTGCTGTACTGGTTCATGGGCGCAGTGACGGCCATCATGCTGTTTGTGAGCGTGCTGCTTCATGAACTCGGGCATTCCGTGGTGGCGCTCCGGTATAGGATTCCCGTGCGCCGAATCACGCTTTTTATCTTCGGCGGGGTCGCTCAGATCGGGTCGGAGCCACCCAGCGCCATCGCTGAGTTCTGGATTGCCATCGCCGGGCCGGTCGTCAGTCTTGCCCTCGCGGTGCTGTTTTCCGTGCTGAAACCTGTGGCAGCCGGCATCGAGCCATTGTTGGGTCTGGCGAAATACCTGGCCTACATCAACTTTGCATTGGTGCTCTTCAATCTGATTCCCGGTTATCCGCTTGACGGTGGTCGCGTGTTCCGCGCCATCGTGTGGGCCGTTACGAAAAACATGCGTCGCGCGACGCTTATCGCAGCCAATGTGGGCCGGTTCTTCGGTTTCCTGTTCATCTTTCTCGGCGTCTGGCAGATGTTCACCGGCAACCTCGGTGGAGGGCTGTGGATTGCCTTCATCGGCTGGTTTCTCGACAACGCCGCTGCCACGCAGGCGCAGCAAGTGATGTTTCAGGGATTGCTGGCCGGCCATAAGGTATCGCAGGCCATGAGCAGTCGCTGTGCCGCAGTTCCCGCGGACCTGACGCTGCAACAGTTGGTGGACGAACACATCCTCGGCGGCGGGCAGCGCTGCTTCCTTGTCAATCGCGGCGCAGACACCATTGGCCTGATGACGCTGCACCGGATAAAGGAAGTGCCGCGAGGCGAGTGGGCGACGACGAGCGCCGGCCAAGTCATGCTGCCGCTGGACAGGTTGATGCGCATCAGCCCGGACAGGGAATTGTGGGCCGCCCTCCAGCAGATGGATCGCGACGGGGTGAACCAGCTTCCCGTGATGACCGACAGCCAGGTGGTCGGCATGCTAAGCCGCGAAGACGTCATCACCTTCCTGCGCACCTTGCAGGAACTGGGGGGCTAGCAGGGTCTGCGGCGGAGATCACGGCGCAGATGGAGCCGATCCCGGCGATATCTATCGCGAGCTCACGCCCGACTTCGGTGCGCCGTCGATCCGGGCATCTTATCTGTTTGGTTGCCAGCTCTGTTCGGGCTAAAATAATTGTGCCTCTGAAGAATCGAGCGTAACTCAGTTGTGCGGGACACAGCACCCCAAGTTAATTGTCTCCTATGCTTGGCGCACCATCGGCAATCAAAGAGGTTCTTATGGCTCTTAAGAAAAACCAGTCGGTCGATTGGGAAGCCCTTTTCACCGGTATCTTCCGTGGGAAGACCGTTCTGGAATGCGGAATGGGCCACAACATTTTTCAGCAAGGGCAACCTGCGGATGCCTTGTTCTACATCCGGCAAGGCAAGGTAAAGATCTCGGTCATATCCCAACAGGGCAAGGAGGCGATCGTCGCCATTCTTGACGGCGGTGAGTTCTTCGGCGAGGGCTGCCTTGCCGGCCAACCGTTGCGTATGGCAACGGCTGTCGCATTGTCGGATTGCACGCTGGACAAGATCGAGAAATTGCTAATGGGGCGAATGCTTCACGAAAAGCACGACGTCGCGGAACTATTCGTCAAGCATCTGCTTTCCCGCAACATCCGATACGAGGCGGATCTCGTCGACCAGCTATTCAACTCAAGCGAAAAGCGTCTGGCTCGGATTCTCCTGCTGCTGGCTCATTTTGGCAAGGAAAGCCGAACCGAAATCGTGCTGCCCAAGGTAGATCAGGAATCGCTGGCGCAAATGGTGGGCACAACCCGGGCGCGGGTCAGTCATTTCATGAACAAGTTCCGGAAGCTCGGCTTTATTGACTATGATACCACTGGATTGGCAGTCCATAGCGGCCTCCTCAGCGTAGTCCTGCACGACTAGGAGCTCCTCCAAATTCTCCGATGGGCTCCCCCAGGCCTGATGTCGAACCCTCGGTGATTTCCACAGGCCCCGCACCATAGTTTCCCTGCTTGACCGTGATGAGCCATTTTGACCAAGTGCATGAGCAATAGGGAACAGACACGCAATGGCCCCTGGTTGTATAAGAAGTCTGTGCCCAGGGTTGTCGGCCAGGGACTTGGTATGAGGTGCGCCTCAGAGGGGATCAACAGGTTCTGGGCAAAGAAGGCACGAGCTAGTCAGGGAGGGATTCATGAACATTCACACACGCACGGTCGGAGACGTTCACATTCTGGATATCAGCGGCAAGATCATCCTTGGCCAGGGAACCATGGTCGTTCGAAGCACGATCAAAGATCTGCTGCACAACGGAGTGAAGAAGATCGTCCTCAACTTGGCCGAAGTAAACTACATTGACAGCTCGGGCGTTGGTGAGCTGGTGAGCTCCTTCACCACAGTTGCTAAGGAGGGAGGGCAGCTGAAACTCCTGAATTTGACCGCCAAGGTCCGGGAGATTCTGGCAATCACCAGGCTCTTGACGATATTTCAGGTGTACGATAACGAGCAGGCAGCTGTCGGCATACATTAACGGAACACTTGCCGCTTCTTACTTGCATGAGCTGCATGTGACCGCCTTGGCGCGCGGGCATGGCCATGGATGCGTTGAATGGACTCCTTGCGGACGAATGCCAGGCACACTGCGAGAGGTGACGGCGCCCGTGGCTCACGCAGCCCCCAGGCTATTTTGGGGCTGACCGCTCAGGATTTGTTGGATGCCGCGGCGGCGCGGATGGCGGCGATCAAGTCTTGCGTAGGCCCGCGCTTGCTCAAATAAGCCTTGGCCCCGGCCTCGAGCATCGCTTCTGCTTGATCGGCTTCCTCGTACATGGACAGGCCGATGACCTGCGTGCCGGGCAGTTCCGCCATGATTTTCCGGGTGGCCTCGATGCCGTTCATGACCGGCATGCTGAGATCCATGACCACCACCTCCGGGACGGTGGCGACGGGCCAGCTCGATCGCCTGTTGCCCGTCACCGGCCTCGGCGACTACCTCCAGGTCGGCTTCCTGCTTCAGCAATCCCATCAGTCCCTGGCGGACGATGGTGTGATCGTCGACCAGGAGCACGCGGATTTTTCTGCCGGAGGCGTCCACTCTTCCGTCGGCGGCATCTGATGTTGCCCGAGTGCCGGGAACGCCGGCCTCCATTGGGCGGGCAGCGGCGGTCGTTGCCAGCGCCTTCCGCTCCGCGCGCAAAGGCGCAATCATGATCATGCGTGTGCCGCGGCCGGGGGCAGCATCGATGTCCAATCGGCCGCCGACGTGTTCGAGGCGCTCACAGATGCCGAACAATCCCAGGCCGGCTTCCCCGTTTTCGGCGTCACGCAGCTTCGCCGGGTCAAAACCGACCCCTTCATCAGTGACCACAATCCGGATATGCTCGTCGTCGATGCGGTCGAGCTGTACGCGAGCCGACTTCACCCTGGCATGCTTGATAACATTAAGGAGCAACTCGCGCACGGCGGAGAACAGCAGCACAGACATACCCCCTTCGTCCGGCTCTGCTCTGGCATTAATATCGGTCTGCACATTGAGCCCCTGCTTGTTCTTTATCTGGCGGGCCAGCCAGGGCGGCGCGGCGCTCAGCCCCGCCTCAAAGAGAATGGGTGGGCTCAACTCCACCGTCAAGGCCCTGGAGGTCTCAATCGACAGATCGAGGAGGTCCTTGATCTTGTCGAGCGACTCCCGTGACTTTCCCCCCTGTGTGCACGAACGCACGTCTTCGAGCTGGAACGTCGCGCCAACCAAAAGCTGTTGCAGGTCGTCGTGCAGCACGTGGGCCAGGCGCTTCCGGTCCCGTTGCTCCGTCTGGGTCAACTGGAATGCCAATTCCCGGAGTTGGTCGGCCCGGCGCTCCGCCAGGGCGGTGCGTTCCGCGACCCGTTGCTCCAGATCCGCGTTCAGAGCGCGAAGTTCCTCGCGGTCCCTTTCCAGGCCGGTAATATCCACCATGGTCAGGAGAACGCGCTCCGGCATCCCGCCGATTGGCAGGATGCGGCGGCCGCTCAAAAGCATCGTCAATCGGCCAACCTCCTGGGACTCGTGCTCCACCCTGAAATCCTGGAACGTAGCCTTTTCCGGGATGATTTCCCCCAGCAGGAGCCGCAGGCGCTCCGTGTTCCATTGCCCGTCGGCCAAATCATAAATGCAGTTCCCTACGGCATCCTCCGGCTTGATCTGGAACCTCTGGTAGAACGCCGTATTGGCCGACATGACGCGCAGCCGGCTGTCCAGCACGATCAGTGGATCCCGGACCGTCTCGACGATGCCTTCGGCGTAGGCCTTCTGATACTGCAGCTTGCCTTGCGCCTGCTTCAGACGCGTCACATCCGAGAACGTAATGACGATTCCATCGATGCGGTTGTCCTCCGTGCGATAGGGAAAGACTCGAACCGTGTACCAACCGCCGTCGCGCGCTTGAACTTCCTTTTCCACTGCGGCAAGGGTCCCAAGCACCTTCTCCGCGTCGGCGACGAGCTCTTCGCCGGAGAAATTTGGTGAAATATGACCGAATGGCCGTCCGACGTCAGCCGGGATCAGGTTCAGCAGCGTCGTCGCCCGCGGGGTGAATCGCTTGATCCTCAACTTGCCGTCCAGGAAAACCGTGGCGATTTCCGTGGCGCTCAGCAGGTTGGCCAGGTCGTTGTTGGCCGTGGTGAGATCCGCCAGCTTTTCCGCCAATTGGCCGTTGATCGTGGTTAACTCCTCGTTGAGCGACTGCAGTTCCTCCTTGGATGCCTCCAGCTCTTCGTTGGCCGACTGGAGTTCCTCGTTCATGGACATGATTTCTTCATTGGCCGACTTGAGCTCTTCGCTTGCGGTATCGAAGTCCTCGGCGTTCATCTTGAGCTCGGTTCTCAGGGCCTTCACCTCGGCCTCGAGTTGGTTCACCAGCGGTTCTTCGGGGCTCGTCTCGGGTGCAACCGAGGCGGAACGGGGTGCGCGCTGGACATCCTCGAAGATAACGGCCCGGAATGTTGTCCTTCCTGACTGCGGAGGGAAGGTTTCCTGCCTTCGGTTTCGTCATCTCGAGTTCGCCCTCATCATCCGGTGAGCGCTGGGGAGGGGCGCCGGGGATGCCGGTGACATCATTCTCGCTTCTTCTGTGCTTACGCACCACAGTGGATCCGCTGGCACGGCCTCATGCTCTGCGAGCTATGAGGATTTCATCCTGATCCCTTTCAGTCTATGGCTATTTTTTATACAAGTAGTGGAGGGGTGGAGCAGGCAAAATTCCTTTGCAGAAAATGACGGGTCACGATCCCCCGCAGCGGCCCTGGGTCGATCAGGCAGTTCTCTCACTAGGGTCTCCCTCACCCAGCACATCGGCCCCATTTGCAGTTTCACCTCACAAAACTAAGATGAGCAATTTTGATCAGAGGTGTGAGCAGTACTGAACTGACACGCGAAGCGCGCCAAGAGTATAAAGAGGGTTAATTCTCTTGTCAGTTGAGGATGCTGAGGGAGACAGAGCTGGTCAACGGGGAAGCGGCATTAATAACTAGGGGGATCTAACGATATGAAAGCAAGACCTTTGCACGATCGGGTAGTTCTGCAGCGGATCGAGGAGAAAGAAACGGTCAAGGGCGGCATCATCATTCCGGACACGGCGAAAGAGAAACCCATGGAAGGACAGGTAATCTCCGTAGGACCGGGGAAAATAATGGAGGACGGCAAACGGTCACCCATGGATGTAAAGGCAGGAGACCGGGTACTGTTTGGGAAATACGCCGGGACGGAGATCAAGATTGATGACCAGGAGTACGTCATCATGCGTGAGGAGGAGATCCTGGCGGTGCTGCTGAAAGGGAAGTAAGCCGTCCCAGGGACAACCAGTATTCTAATTGCGGGAAGATAAGAGGTGAGAACTCATGGCTAAAGAGATCGTACATGGCGAACAGTCACGCCAGGCTTTGTTGCGCGGGGTGAATCAGCTGGCGGATGCAGTAAAAATCACCTTGGGCCCAAGAGGCCGGAATGTGGTATTGGACAAAAAGTTCGGGGCTCCATTGATCACAAAGGACGGCGTGACGGTGGCGAAAGAGATCGAGCTGAAGAACGGCCTCGAAAACATGGGCGCGCAGATGGTGCGCGAAGTGGCGTCGAAGACCTCGGACGTGGCCGGGGACGGGACGACGACCGCGACGGTGCTGGCGCAGGCGATTTTCCGTGAAGGCGTGAAAAACGTGGCGGCGGGTGCGAACCCGATGGGCCTGAAGCGCGGCATTGAACAGGCCGTGCTGGCGGCGGTTGCGCGGCTGAAGGAGCTGAGCAAGCCGGTGAAGGGGGAGATGATCTCCCAGGTAGGTTCGGTATCGGCCAACAACGACAAGACCATCGGTGGGATTATCGCCGAGGCGATGAAGAAGGTCGGCAAAGACGGCGTGATTACGGTCGAAGAAGCGAAATCGATTGAAACTTCACTGGAAGTGGTCGAGGGAATGCAGTTTGACCGCGGCTATTTGTCGCCGTACTTTGTGACCGACGCCGAGCGGATGGAAGTGGAGCTGAACGACTGTTCGATTTTACTGCAGGAGAAGAAGATCAGCTCGATGAAGGACCTGCTGCCGATGTTAGAGCAGATCGCGAAAAGCGGCCGGCCGCTGTTGATCATTGCGGAAGACATCGAAGGCGAGGCTTTGGCGACGCTGGTGGTGAACAAACTGCGCGGGACGTTGTCGGTAGCCGCAGTCAAAGCGCCCGGATTCGGCGACCGGCGCAAGGCCATGCTGGAAGACATCGCGATCGTGACGGGCGGCAAGGTGATTTCGGAAGAGCTGGGGATCAAACTGGAGAACGTACGATTGGAGGATCTGGGCCACGCGAAGAAGATCACAATCGACAAGGACAACACAACTATTATCGAGGGCGCCGGGAAGCATTCGGACATCGAGGGCCGCGTGAAGCAGCTGAGGGTTCAGATTGAGGAAACGACGTCGGATTACGACCGTGAGAAGCTCCAGGAACGGCTGGCGAAGCTGGTGGGCGGTGTAGCGGTGATCAAGGTCGGAGCGGCGACGGAAACCGAGTTGAAGGAGAAAAAGGCGCGCGTGGAAGATGCGATGCATGCGACTCGGGCCGCCGTAGAGGAAGGAATCGTGCCGGGAGGCGGCGTGGCATTGTTGCGCTGCGTGCCTGCGGTGGATAAGCTGAAGCTGGAAGGTGACGAGGCGATCGGGAGCAACATCCTGCGCCGTGCCCTGGAGGAGCCGCTGCGGCAGATCGTAAACAACTCCGGGTATGAAGGAGCGGTGGTGGCGGAGAAGGTGCGCCTGAGCAGCGAGCTGAACTTCGGGTTCAACGCCGAGACCGAGAAGTACGAGGACCTGGTGGCCGCAGGGGTCATCGATCCGACGATGGTGACGCGGACGGCGTTGCAGAATGCGGCGTCGATCGCGGCGCTGCTGCTGACGACGGAAGCCCTGGTTTCGGAGATCAAAGAAGATCAGAAGGCTCCTGCCATGCCTCAGGGCGGCGGCATGGGCGACATGTACTGAAACGCTGGATGATCCGAACGTCAAAAAAAGCTCGTGGCTTCATTCCACGAGCTTTTTTTGTGGTCATCAGCCTTGGTGTGCTTCGCCGGGAATCCTGCCCGGGGACCGGTTCGTCGAGATGGGGTGCCGAAAAAACGGGAACTGGTGCTGCTTTCGAGCTACACCCGCTGTCTGGCGGCTGTCTTTCGCAATTTGCCGGTCGGGTGAGCATTCCTGTATGAAGCAATTTCGGATTCGGTAACCGGTGCGAGGCTGCAGATGGGCGCGCCGGCGGCCTCGTTGATGACGTCCGCCAGCAACTTCTGATAGCAAAGATCGGGCGCCTCCTGAAACATCAGCTGATTTTTCCGAAAGATGCCGTCATCGATGGTTAAGGCAACGGTTCGAACGCTCTTGTCATGGGCCTCGATCTGGAATCGGTACTCGCGATGTCCAGTGTGAGGGAGCATGCCAAGGTATCGTAGTTGTAAAACGAGATCTTTTGCCATGCAATGCCACCTTCCTTTGAAAAGCCGACCTTCGACAAAATCGAATCTCTTCTATGCGGATGTGTGGCATCTGTAATCGGAGAGGCTCGATTCGCAGGCTCAAAGCTATTATACACCAGTCCGGCACTGTTTGTGCGGTTCGTTTGCGGGCGCGCGATTCCCTTGGTGCGGCCCGAAGAGTCAGCTTGGCGGCGAGCCTGTGTAATTGTGATGGTTGCGGGAAGGAAGATCTCAGCGGTTACTTGTGCGATCTTTGTTGGGTGTCCCCGGGATGCGCAGAGGCCAGATGGCCAAACCGGGACAGAGGTTCACGATTTCCAGTCTGGCGGTGTTTGCCCTGTTGCAGCACATCACAGACTTGTTGTGCCGCTCCAGGACTGCTATATTTACAGCGTGGCGCGGACAATGTGTCCGCACCATGACCGGCAAATCAATTTGCCAAAAATCATCGGGCTGAGAGTGCGACTTGGCTCAATGGAGTCAAGGAGTACTTTCTGAATTTCGAACAGTTTTCGCTAGATCCGCATATCACCGCCGCCGTCAAGGCGGTGGGCTACACCACACCGACACCCATTCAACGCCGGGCAATTCCCATCGTGCTCCAGGGGCGCGATGTCATAGGTTTGGCACAGACCGGCACCGGCAAGACGGCAGCCTTCGTCCTGCCCATACTGCAACGGCTGGCCAAAGGCCCGGCGCGACAGGTGCGCGCTCTGATTCTCGCCCCTACGCGAGAGCTCGCCGAACAGATCCACGATGCGATTAATAGTCTGGGCAGGCAAAGCAAAGTTCGCAGTGTATCCATCTACGGCGGCGTGAGCAAATACAACCAGCTAGCGGCGCTGCGCCGCGGGGTCGAGATTATCGTCGCTTGTCCCGGCCGCCTGCTCGATCACATCGACGATGGCAATATCGATCTGTCCCGAATTGAGGTGCTGGTGCTGGACGAAGCGGACCGCATGTGCGACATGGGCTTCCTGCCCGACATTCGCCGCATCCTCAGACATCTGCCCGCAGGACGCCAGACGCTCTTCTTTTCCGCAACCATGCCCAGCGACATTCGCCTGCTGGCCGACAGCATCCTCAAGAATCCGGTCCCGGTGCAGGTCGGAGCCATGGCGCCCATCGAGACCGTTTCACACGCGCTCTATCCGGTATCCAATGAGCTCAAATCGAAGCTACTGCTCGCGGTGCTCGAGCAGACGCCTACCGGGCGCGTGCTGATCTTCACACGCACCAAGCACCGGGCGCACAATCTGGCCGTCAACCTTGAGAGGAACGGCTATCGGGTTTCGGCGCTGCAGGGAAACATGACCCAAAACCGGCGCCAGGAAGCGATCGATGGCTTTCGCAACGGCAAGTATGACATACTTGTTGCTACCGACATTGCGGCGCGCGGCATCGACGTCTCGCAGATTTCCCACGTCATCAACTTCGACATGCCCGATACGCCCGACGCCTACACGCACCGTATCGGACGCACGGGTCGCGCCCATCAGACCGGTCAGGCGTTCTCATTCACCGCGCAGGCCGATGAAGCTATGGTGCGTGAGATTGAAAAGGTGCTGGGTGCACGCATTGAACGGCGGCGTTTGCCGGGCTTCGACTTCGGCAACTTCGCATCGGCCAGCCGGCCGGGAGAGGGTGGTGCGCTTCAAGCCTGTCCGCCCCTAGTCCGGAGAAATCGTCGGCGATTTCGGCCCAGCATCACCGTCAGGCGTCGCGTCGCCAGATCCTAAGGAATGAGAGGGACACACCATGACGACCAAGAGACCATCTTTCCTCAAGCGCCAGAAGGAGCTAAAGCGCAATGCACGAGCCCTCGAGAAACGTGAGGCGCGCAGAGGACGCAAGGAGGCAAGAGCAACGGAGCGCGATAATGCCACGGCACCCGATCGGCTCGTGGAAGAAACCGAACCAAACGACAACCCGGAGCCTTGATCCTGTCCACTGCGACTGGCGTTGCGAAGCTATTTCAGCTTCGCACCCGCGAGCTGCGCAATCGCCGCCAGCGTCGTCTGCGCAGCGTTCAGGCCGAGACGGAAGTCCTTGTCTGAAAAAGTCGTGAAGACGTCCGTCGGCTGGTGCCAGTGCGGGTCCCAACCGCTTCCCACCTGGCTCAGCCTTTCGGCCTCGCGCAGACTGATGGCTGCGACGAGGTCCTGGAACGCCGCGGAGTCGGTGTTGCTCATGCGGTTGCCCACGACCGCCGGGTAGTCCGTCGCGTAACGGTCGTTCGCATTCTTGAACACCCAGGCAAGTTCCTGAGCCTGGGCTCCCATTTTCGCCGCGGCAGCGAACTCGATGTTCACGTCGGCTTCGGCACGCTGCTCCGCGGGGAGTTTGCCGTCCGGACCGGGCATCCCGTGATCGTACAGCATCATGTCGTGCTGAACCATACCGAGCCATTTCGGTTCCGGGTACTTGCCCGACCCGGGCGGATCCTCCTTGCCCTGTAACGGCCCGCGCTGCTCCACATAGGTCCGCGCGCCGTTGAGGCCCGTCTCCTCGTTGTTCCATAAAACGAAACGGATCGACCGGTCGGTCTTGACATCGGGAGCGCTGAAGATGCGGGCCAACTCCATCACGAGGGCTACACCCGACGCGTTGTCGTTAGCAGCTTCCCCGTAGCCGATGCCGTCCATGTGGCCGCCGAGGATATACATCTCTTCCGGGTGTGTCGAGCCGATTTTCGTGCAATAAACCTCCTCGCGCTGCCCCGGGGTTGACGGCTGCATATCGAGCTCGCGGATCTTCGGATCGGGTTGTTTGGCAGGGTCGTTGTTCACGCCGGTGGGCCCGCGGTTTCCCTTGACGGGATTCGCGCTCCCTCGACCACGCCCTTGCGCTGCCGCCGTCTGGGCGCCGGTCGCTCCGGCGCCCCCGCGGCCGGCGCCCCCTGCCGCGGCACCTGCGGCACCCCTGCCGCCTCCAGATGTGACCCCGGCGCCGCGACCCGCTTCGCCCGCCCCGCCGGCCCGCGCCGCGGGAGCATACTCGTATTTGATCCGCCCGACGTCGGAGCAGCCGTAACTCTTAAGTTGAGCCTCAATCCAATCGTTCGCGGCCCGATTACGGTCTGTGCCCTGGCGGCGGTCGCCGAACTGGGTCAAGCCCTTGATGGTGGCCTTGTACTTCTCGAGGTCGAGTCGGCCGACCAGCGGCCGCACCGGGTCCTCTCCGGCACTGCCGGCGCCGGACTGCGCCCCTGAAACCGCCTGTGCCTGGAACGCTATGGGGCGGGCCACGCCGTGGGTGCTCAACATCCAGGCAACCAGCGCCCCGAGAACTGCCCATCTCCTTCGCATCACGTCTCCTCCAGTCCAGTGAATTGTGGCCCCAGATCGAAGCAGAGAGTCCGCGCTGAACGCAAAGCATAGCCTTGCGGCGGGCCGCCCGCGGCCCTCTGAGGCTTCTCCTCTCAGTACTTCGGTTGCCGAACCCTGATCGGCTCGCCGTCGGTGTTCGGATATCGGCAGTCTAACACCATGTGGCCGCCAGAATGGCTAGCAAATGATGAACCCAATGCTTTTTCCTTCCCGAGGGATCATTCGGCGGAATTGCCGCTGAATTCCCAATCGGAAGTTCATAAGATAAAGGCGAGGATTGGGTTGAATCGCATACAATGGAACAGGCACATTGGTAATTGCCAAGTACCACTCCGTAGACGTTTTTGGCCTCGAAGCCGGATGTGCCGAAAGGAGCAAAATGCGGCTGAAACAAGTCTTTCGCTATGCCTTCGCTGTGGCGATCGTCGCCCTGGCGGCATTGGCGAGGTGGTGGCTGTACCGCACGTTTGGCGATCTGCACGCGAGCTTCATCACATTCTACCCGGCTGTCCTCCTGGTGGCGACAGTCGCAGGGGGCGGGCCGGGTGTGCTGGCCACCATACTGTCCACGCTGGCATCGGACTACTGGTTCCTGCCTCCATACGGGCTGCTCTCTTTCGACAGCCCCGGCTCGGCGATCTCGCTGGCGATCTTCACCGGCATGGGCCTGTCATTGAGCCTGCTGGCGGAGCGCTTCCGAAGAAGGCAGTGGGCGGAGGCGTTCGCAACCGCCAAAGCAGAGGAGGCGGCCGAACTGGCGAGGACGAACGAGCGGTTGATCCGGCAGGCGGACGAGTTGTCCCGGCAGTCCGAGGAACTGGCCCGCTCCAACAAGGATCTGGAACAGTTCGCCTACGCCGCCAGCCACGATCTCCAGGAACCCTTGCGGATGGTGACCGGCTTCGTGGGTTTGTTGCGAGATCGCTACCGGGGTAAGCTGGATGACAAGGCCGACCAGTACATCGGCCTGGCCGTGGACGGCGCCCATCGCATGTCCCAGTTGATCATGGACCTGCTGGCATACTCGCGTGTCGGGGCTAATGAAATTCAGCCCAAACCCACACCCTGTGAGGATGCTCTGGAGGACGCGCTTGCCAACCTCCAAACCGCTATCGCCGGGCAGGGCGCCCAGATCACGCGCGACCCGCTGCCGGCAGTCGTGGCGGACGCAACGCAGGTGACACAGCTGCTTCAAAATCTAATCAGCAACGCCATCAAGTTCCGCCGCGATGATGTGTCGCCGGAAATCCATATAGGCGCGAGGCGCGAAGGAAACGATTGGGTGCTCTCAGTGCGTGATAACGGCATCGGCATTCCGCCGGGCCAATACGATCGCATCTTCAGGATCTTCCAGCGGCTGAACAGCACCGAAAAGTACCCCGGCACAGGTATCGGCCTGGCGATCTGCAAAAAGATTGTCGAGCGCCACGGCGGCAGGATCTGGGTTGACTCGAAAGTCGGCGAGGGTACAATTTTTTATTTTACTCTCCCCGGGGCGGGAGGAGGCACTGCATGACTGACGCTGCTGCCACGGACATTCTGCTGGTTGAGGACAACCCAGGCGACGTCATCCTCTTTTCGGAGGCTGTCGAGGCTGCCAAAATGACCGCCAATGTGCATGTGGTAGGCGATGGGCTGGCGGCCATGAGATACCTGCGCAGGGAAGGCGACTATGTCGGCATGCCCCGCCCGGACGTGGTCGTCCTGGACCTGGACTTGCCCCTGAAATCCGGCCATGAAGTGCTCGCTGAGTTAAGGGCCGAGCCGGCTATGACGGGAACTCCGGTAGCCGTTTTCACCACCTCCGGGTCCGAGGCCGCCATTTGCAAAGGCTACACCGACGGTCTATGCAGGTTCTTTACCAAAACCGGGGATTTCGGCAAGCTCCGCCACATCGTCAAGCAGATTGAGGAGTTTGCAATCGCGGTCAGGTATTCCCGCCCCAAAAATCCGTGAACATCCTGCTCGTCGAAGACAACTATGGCGACCGGCTGCACTCGCCGGCGGCAACACTTCGAGAAGACGATCCTGCCTTTGCCCGCCCTCCGAAGCCAACCGCCCTGTAACGCCGATATGTCCGGGCCCAGCCCGTCCCACTGGAAATGTTTTGGATCCAAACAAAATCCTAATACAATGCCCACTGCAGAGGATGAGCCCATGCACTTACTAGGCTATGACCTGGGCAGTTCGTCGGTCAAGGCCAGCATCCTGGATGCAGAAACCGGCACATGCCTCGCCTCCTCTTTCTATCCCAAGGCAGAAATGGAGATCCTGTCGTCGAGGCCCGGCTGGGCCGAGCAGGAACCTTCGGTCTGGTGGGCCAATCTGGTGCTGGCCACCCGTGAGGCGCTGCAACAATCGGGGATCAAGCAGGGAAGCATAGGCGGCATCGGAATCTCTTACCAGATGCATGGCCTCGTGATAGTGGATCATAAGAAGCGGGTATTGCGCCCCTCCATTATATGGTGTGACAGCAGGGCGGTAGAAATCGGCAGCAAAGCTTTCAGGGAGATCGGCCCTGACGTCTGTCTGCACAACCTTCTGAATTCGCCCGGGAATTTCACGGCATCCAAGCTGAAATGGGTGAAGGACAACGAGCCGGACCTCTATTCGATGATCTGGAAGATCATGCTTCCCGGCGACTACGCTGCCATGCGAATGACCGGGGAAGCATGCACGACCGCTTCGGGCCTGTCCGAGGGAATCCTCTGGGATTTCCGTTCGAACGGGATTTCGCGGACTGTCCTGGATTATTACGGGTTCGATCCTTCGTTCATTCCGGAACTGGTGCCGACTTTCGCAACGCAGGGCAGGCTTCTGGCCGCGGTCGCGCACGAGCTGGGGCTGGATGCCGGCATTCCGGTAGCTTATCGCGCGGGTGATCAGCCGAACAACGCCTTCTCGCTGAATGTCCTGAATCCTGGAGAGATCGGCGCAACGGCCGGGACTTCCGGTGTCGTCTACGGAGTGACCGGAGATACCACGTGCGACCGCCGGAGCCGGGTCAATATCTTCGCCCACGTGAACCATCAGCCGGACGAACCGAGGCTTGGGGTGCTTCTCTGCATCAACGGCACAGGCATCCTGAATTCCTGGATCAAAAAAAACATGTTTGAACCAATGGATTACTCCGCCATGAATGATCTAGCAGCAGGCGTGGCTCCCGGCTCGAAGGGCCTTATGATCCTGCCCTTCGGAAACGGGGCCGAGCGCATGCTGGGGAATGCAGATATCTCCTGCATGATCTCAAACCTGAACTTCAATGTTCACGACAAGGCTCATTTCGCGAGGGCAGCCCAGGAAAGTGTCGTGTTCTCCTTCAAGTACGGCATCGAGATCATGGAGATCCTCAACATCCGCCCGTCGGTGATCCGGGCAGGCCATGCCAACATGTTCCTCAGCCCGCTCTTCCGGCAGTCACTGGCAGATCTCACGGGTGCGGCGATTGAGCTCTACAACACCGACGGATCCCAAGGTGCGGCCCGGGGTGCGGGCATCGGGGCCGGAATCTACAAGTCCCCCTTGGAGGCTTTTGCGGGCCTACATCGCATCCTGACCGTCCAGCCTGACGAGGACGGCGGCCGGATTCTCTCCGCAGCATACCAGAAGTGGCTTGAGCTCCTGGAACAACAACTCGAGCGGAAAATGTAGAATGGGATCGAAGGCGGAGCGATTCCGGCCGCGCCCCCATTTGTTTTCGGATCCTGTAATTTTGGGCCCGCGCCGGCGACTAATACTAGTGATGGGAGATCCACATGGCCGGGAATGATACGAAGGAGCGCTGGTTCGAGGACGTCGTTGCCGCGAACCAGCGCCGCATTCTGGCGATCGCACGCAGCTACGCCGGCGCCGAGGAGTGCCAGGATCTCTGCCAGGAAATCCTGCTTCAGATGTGGAGGGGACTCGACGGGTTCGAAGGAAGGTCCGCCCCGTCCACCTGGGTCTATCGGGTGGCGCTGAACACTGCCATGACGTTTCGCAGGAAGAACGGCCGCCGCGTCAAGCCCTCGGGCAGGCCCATTGGCGAATCAAGTCCGGAACCCGTGGCGCCGTCCAGCCCCGGAAATGAAATTCTGATCCTGGAGGAATTTCTGGGCTCTCTCGGAGAGATCGATCGCGCAGTATTTCTGCTCTACCTGGAAGACCTCAGTTATCGTGAGATTTCCGAGGTTACCGGTCTGACCAAGAGTCACGTCGGAGTGAACATCAGTCGCCTGAAAAAAACTTTTACACAGCGCTACTGCGGAGGTTGAACATGGAACTCGAAAAATTCAAGTCGGCATGGCAGAACCGTTCCGTTCCTTCGCCGTTGCGCATGTCGCGGTCAGTCCAGTTTCTCCGCACGAGCGCGATCCGCGACCTGCAACGGTCCGACGAGCTTTCAAGGTTCGTCTTCTGTCTTCTCTTCGCCCTGCTTGCGGTCGGAGCGTCTTTGATGGTGATGCCTCCGGGAGCCGGCCGGATAGCAGCGTGGCTTTTCGCGGTGGCGCTGCTGGTCGACGGCGTCGCGGGAATGGCACTGCTGGTTCGCCGATTTCGCGAACCGGCCACTGCCAGCATGCTGGAATTCATAGGGAGTGAATACCACCAGGTGGAAACGCGGGTCCGGTTCGAACGCTACTCCCAGCGGTTCATGATCGCGCTTGCCGTGTTGGCTTTGCTGATCCTTTTCTTTGCGCCGAGGCCCATCAACCTCCGTGAAAATGCCGTGGACGCCCTTCAGAGAATGGCGATCGGAACCGCGTTTTTGGCCGTCGCGTGGCGCAGGGCGAAATCGCGTTCCCGGGAGGTTCGAGGCGAGCTCGAACGCTATCTTAGAGACCTGGAAAAATAGCGCCCTGCCTCGCAGCCGGAGAAAGGGGGGTGCTTCTCAGCCTTTTGGCACAGGGGTTCACGGGCCTGGGCCCACCCTGTGAAGCATGAAAATGACTGACCGAGCGCGCAGCGTCTTGGAGTGCGGCGCCATGGCGCCGCTTTCCAATATCGGGATGCCCAAGGCGGCGTCGTGCCGCCGCACTCCAAGACGCCTTCGGCGCTCCGTCTCTGTGCCACACTCCAAAGAGCATTTTCGGGGCAGATGGAAATCCTCATAAGTCGGGATGTGAGAAAGGGCGGGCTGAACCAACAGTTCAGCCCGCCATGGCCAGACCTTCCGACTTGCGCTAGAAATCTATGTGCAGGCCCAGTTCAATCCGGCGCGGTGAGTTCATCTGGGATGTGATCACGCCAAATGCGGTGGGGCTCTGCAGGCTCAGGCCCGGATCGTTGAACAGCACGTGGTTGAAAACATTGAAGAACTGAGCGCTCAGCGCGAAGCTTGCGCGCTCGCTGACTTTGAACTGGCGGGACAAGGCCATGTCAAAGTTCCACCGGTTCTGCCCGCGCAGGCAGTATCCACTGGACGAAGTATCCTGACTGAGCCTTATCGGCCGGAAAGCGGCGAAAACTGCCGCCGGATCCGCGAAGAGGTTCAGCCCGGTCCCTCCTGTTGCCGGATTCGCATTGGTGCCGATACCGGCACTGCCCGTGACGCCCTGGTGCGCGGAGTTTCCGAAGGTATTGGGTTGCATCAGCACGGCTCCGACTGCCGTAGTCGTTGCCCCCTGCCCGAACTCCTGACCGGACCCGACCGTGACCCTGAGCGGCAGGCCGGTATACCAGCTGAAGATCGGCGCAATCGACCACCCTTTGACGATCTGATGCAAAACGGGATTGCCGGCATGGAAGGGCATGTTATATAGCCCCATCACGTTGAAGACGAACTTGCGGTCAAAAACCGAGTTGCCCCACCCATAGGAAGTGTTGTAGGAATTGGCAACGTAGGAATCAATGTCCTGGTTTACCACGCCGTTGTCCAAAGAGTGAGCCCAAGTAAAGTTGCCGTTCAAAGACAATCCCTTGTGATCCCGCATCTTGAGGGACACGAAGCCGGCGTTGTAGCTGGACTTGCCGTAATCCGTAAAATACAGGAAATCGTTGATTTGGGTGCCGGCAGCCGTTGCCGGCCCGAAAACAAACGAACTCTGCAGGCCATTAAAGAGATCGAAGACGTTTGAGTTGCGAAGGTTGCTCGAGAATTTCGCTACCACCCCGGCGGTGCAGCTGGGATTGCCTTTGCAGTAGCTGCTTCCAGCGAGGGAGGTTTCGAAGAACGGCTGTGGAGCGACGGACGCAGCAGCGATGCCTGCTCGCACCTGGTCGGCGACGGCATCATAAGCCTGTGCAAAGCTCTGCCCCCCGTAAACCATCATATAGGGGACCTGGTTGAGCGTCATGCCTTCCAGCAGATTCCTGGCATCACGGCGTATGTAGCCGATCTCGAGGATTGTTCCTTTTCCCAGTTCCCGCTGCAGGGTCAGGTTGTACGAGTTGTTGATGGCTGGGCGGAATTTAGGGGCCAACTGCGTGGAAGCGTTGGCAAATGCCTGATTGGCGCCGGAAACGGTGGCGTTGCCGGGAATCACGGGGATAGGCTGATTCGCCACATAGGACGGCAGCGGAATCGTGTTGCCGTCGATCTTCACTCGAAAGCCGGTCAAGGGGTTGATGCCGGAGCTTCCCGTGCACTGCCCGTTGATCGACGGTCCCAGGCAGAGGAGAGTCTGCGTGAAACCGAGTACCTGTTGCG
Organism: Terriglobia bacterium; assembly: GCA_020072565.1. NCBI lineage: Bacteria > Pseudomonadati > Acidobacteriota > Terriglobia > Terriglobia bacterium. The sequence goes on along the minus strand of JAIQGI010000022.1, from coordinate 24,930 downwards.
CATCGATCACTTTCTGCACGCCGTTCAGGCGGTCATAGAGCCGGGCGAAACCTGCCCGAACGACGGTTTTCCTGTTCCCGAACATCTTTCCCCAAAGACCACTGCTGAAGCTCGGGTTCCACGCGACTGCAAGCCGCGGCCCAAAATTGGTCCAAGTGGGATCATAAGGGTACGATCGATCGGTGCTGCCGATCGGTTTCCAGGTTACTATGGGATTGAACACAGTTCCGGCGAGGGCTGCCTTGGCGCGTTGCGCGATGTAGTCGGACGGAATAACAACTTCGCCCGTTGCGTAGTAGGCCAGCGCCAGCTTGCCCTGCACCTCGGTTTCGGGTACATCGGCACTCCAGTTCAGTCCAAGATTGAGCGTCAGCGTGGGAGACACCTTCCAGGAATCATTGGCATATATGCTGTATTCGTTGTAATGGGAGTCAGTACCCAGGGGAGCCCCGAGTGGATTGATCTTGAAGTTGGCGTCGCGCGTCGCCACCAAGGTGGCTCTGTCTGTCAATCCGAGGACGCCGGCATAGAAGTTGTTCCAGTTGCTGGTCTGGTTCGAGGGCAGGCAGTTGGTGGTAACGGTTGAGCTGCAAATCGGCGGCTGATAAATGGAGGGTATATTGAGCCCCTGACCCGCCGTCAGCAGATAGACGCGCTGCGCGACAGCAGACTGAGCGTCGTCTCTCCAGAACTGAATTGCGTTGCGTCGTAGCGAGCCTCCAATCTGCAACAGGTGATTTGCTTTCACCCAGCTGAAGTTGTCGCTCCAGGTCCAGTTGTGCGCTCTCCATTCACGCTGCCGGACCAAGCCGACCGTGAGGTCCAGGGGATTCATGTTGCCGGCGATATTCAATGCACTGTCCGTGCCGGGAACTTGAGGCCGGGAGCCGTCGGTCTGCCAGAACCAGTAATCGCGCAGATAGCTGAAGGCGAATTCGTTCACGGTTCTGGGAGTCAATCGCCCTGTCAAACCGAAAACCAGGTAGCGCGGCTGTCGCGGAATGAACGCCGGCGACGATGGCACGCCCAGCTTATCTCCCGGGAGCAAGCCGCCGATGTCGATCTGGCGATCCCCCCCATTGTGCACCTGCTTGAAATACCGAAAGCTTCCCATAACCTGCCAGTTGCTCGTCAGATTGCGGTCGACCCGCATCACGGCAAAATTATCGTTGTTTGGGAACTTGCCCGGAGCGGTGAACCCAATCGTGTTCAGTCCGTCGCCCCTGGATGGATCGTTCCCGGCAGGCATGTATTGGTTCCATATCTGACTGACCACCGGATTCAAACCGAGGCCCCGCGGATCGCAGGGAAGGCTGCCGCTCGGGCTGCACTGTGTCGAAGTCGACAGATTGTAGGAGATGACGTTGCCGGACGCGTCCTTGAAGCGCAGGATGCCCTGCCGGAGAGTACTTGTCGGCACCGTCCTGGTAATCTGGCTGTAATCGTTTCGTCGCCGGCCCTCGTAATTAAAGAAGAAGTACGTCTTTTCATCGCCGCCCAACTTGGGGATCGGCCCGCCCAGGGTGACTCCGAAACGGTTGTCTTGAGTCATGGGACGGGGCTGAAACGGAATCAGCCGGTTCCGATCCCAGGTATTGGCATTCAGGGACTTGTTTTGCAGATACTCATAGGCAGACCCGTGATACTTGTCCCCGCCCCGCTTGGTTACAAGCATTACCTGGCTTCCACCCGAACTGCTGAAGCTCGCTACCTGGTTGCTCGTGGCCACGCGGAACTCCTGGATGCTTTCCACTGGCGTAGGAATGGCTCCCTCGGGTGCGCCTTGATAGTTCGTCCAATAGTCGGAGTTTCCCGAGACTCCGCTGGTGACGTTGCCGCCGTCCAGCACGAAAGTGTTCTGGTCGCTCTGCGCTCCAGCCACCTGACCGCCGTATCTGCTGCTCTGGGTTTCGGCCTGCTGCGGCATGGCGCTGGGCTGAAGGAGCAGAAAACTGGCGACGTTGCGGTCGAGACTCGGGAGCTTCAAAAGCATGTCGCCGCCGAGGGTGTCGCCTACGGTGGCATCGGTAGTCTGCAATTCGGCACCAGCCGCGGCAGTGACCACTACGGTTTCGGAACTCATGCCTATCTTCAGGGTGAAATTGAGGTTGTAAGACTTGGAAACCTCAACCACCTGCTTTTCTACGACCGATTTTTGAAAGCCCGGTGCGGCTACAGTTATCGAATATGTACCCGGTTTGACCGCTACGAAGGTGAATCTGCCGATCTCATTCGTGACGGCAGTGCGCACATCGCCAGTCGCGAGGTCTTTGAGTTCGACATCCGCTCCGGGCACGATAGCGCCGGAGGGATCGGCCACCACGCCGAGCACTGTTCCGGTGTTGGCGGTCTGAGCCTGGGCCATCACAGGCACCATCAGACATACCAGCAATCCAAGCAGAGCCGTGCCGGGCGAGAACCGGAAAGCTGTGCAATGACAGGTCTTCATGTCTGGCCTTTCTTCGTGCTCATTTCTGAGCGATAAGGACTCTCGGAAACCGCCAATCCGCCATAGAGGCATGGATTGTCCGGGAGTCTTTCCTGGCTTTGGTCATTGAATCGCCGAGGCCTGCACAAAGGCGGCCCGGCGCGAACGGTAGCCTCTGCAGGTGCCCTAAGAGCGTTGGCTGGAACTAGATCCGTAGATGGCGACCATGGTAGGCAAGTGGGCCGGCATTGTCAACGACTGTTCCGCTCAATTCCGAACTCTCCGCTGCCCTCCGCCAGCCATAGCTTTTCATTCAGGTAGTGGCGTGGCAGCCTGCAACTGCAATCACGCCGGCGACTTCTGTTGTCTCCGCCGCAAACCCAATGCCGGTTGCATCCTTTTGGTGTAATATGCGCGGGCATGGGACCACGAATATTCAAGGGAGTTGAACTGATGCCGCTATTCGCAAGCCCGGGAAGCGCCGCACGCCGGCCTGGGGCTGGAAGCCCCCCTATCCGGGCTATTCACACGATTGGAGGAATGATGAGAAAACGTACGCTAGGGTTCGTTGTCGGCCTGCTCATACTGGCTGCCGCCGCCGTCGGCTTTCAGGCGCCCGCCCAGACACAGGAAGACCCAGTCGTCAAAAAGATCATCGAGCTGGGCACGACTGACAACCAGGTCATGACCTGGAACGACTACGCCAGCAACCGGTTTGGCGGCAGGGAAACGGGCACGAACGCTTATAGCGACGCCACTGCCTGGGCCGTCTGGCAATTCAGGCAGTGGGGCCTCGACGCCGAACTCGACGAAGTCGGCGAGGTGCCGGTCGGATTCAACCGTGGACCATGGTTTGGAAGGATGATCAAGCCGGCCGAGAAAGCGCTCTTTTTCGGGACGCCGAGCTTCACGGCCGGAACAAAGGGCGTGCAGCGCGGGCCGGTGGTCATCCTGAAGGCAGATCCGTTCTCGATCCAGGGGCGCAACGCAACGCCTGAAAACGTCGAGAAGAAGCGCGCGGCGGTGCAGGAGGCGATTGCCGAAGTCAACGCGAACAGGGGTGCCTTTAAGGGAGCCTGGGTGCTGATCCCTGGTGAGAACACGGGATTTGGCCGCGATGGCCGCCGCGGCACCCCGGAGTACTCCGATGCTCAACTGATTCCGCCGCTCACCAAAGCATTGGTTGATGCCGGGGCCCTGGGCACGATTCAGTTGTCGAAAACGGAGCCGTTCAGGATTCTGGACGGCTACGTCGCATCCTGGGACAGGCTGCCCGTCCTGCCCGACATCAAGCTGGCCGAGAACCAGTACAACGAAATCAAGGGCTTGGCAGAGAAGGGCGAACCGGTCGAGCTCGAGTTCGACATCCGCAACTGGTTCAAGATGGGCCCGATCAAGTATCACAACGTAGTCGCGACGCTGCGCGGCACGACGTACCCCGACGAATACGTCGTCATCGGCGGCCATTTCGACTGTTTCAGCGGTGCTACGGGCGGGGTAGACGACGGGTCGGGTTTCGCGCCCGGCATGGAAGCGATCCGACTCATCAAGGCAGCGGGTGCACGGCCCAAGTGCTCCATCATCTTTATGCTTTTTGCAGCGGAGGAGAGCGGCCTGCTCGGCTCCCAGTCGTGGCTGAAAAAGCACCCGGAAATCCAGCCGAAAATCGTCATGATGATCAACCGGGACGGCAGCCCGAGCGCCATCACCGGAGCGTCTGTGCCCGAAACCTGGTATGAAGATCTCCAGAAGATCACCGCTCCGCTCACCAATTTGAATCCGAAGTGGCCGTTCAAACTCGAACGAGGCTTGCCCAGGGCGCACGCAACAAGCCCGGGCGGCACTGACTCCTCGTCATTCGAGATGTTGAGCGTGCCGACGCTGAGCTTCCGGACACAGACCAACTATGTATACAACCACGCCTGGCATACCCTCTACGACACGTACAGCGAACTCGTTCCGTACACCGAGCACCAGCAGCATTCCGCGCTGGTAACCGCGGTGGTTGCATACGGTGTGGCAAACCTCGACAAGCCGCTCACACGCGATGGCGTCTACCTGGCTGATGGCCTGTATGCCGATATTGCCATCGGGCCGGCGGATGCCCCGATCCACATCATGACCGCACTCGACTACGCGAACGCGCCCCTGCAAACGGCGAACTTCATCCGAATCGTCGAGGGCAAGGGACAACAGCCGGGCGGACGCGGTGCGGCCCCTGCTCCGGGTGGTGGCGGTCGTGGCGGGGCCGGCGCTCCCGGCGGACCCCGTCCGGAGATCCCGCCGATCGGCACGGTCGACGTGAAAGACGGGCTGATCAGCGGCCTCATCGTGTCGGAGATCCAGAAATCAGTGGCAGTCCCCAGCCTGCCGTTTGCCGCCAATGCCACGCTGAAGCATGACGTCGTGGGCATCCTGGGTGTCTCGGCCCCGAACGCGTTCTACCTCACGCTCCAGAAGAGCCCGGGGCTCGACAAGAAGTCCACCGCGATCGGCAAGGTGATTGCCGGGCTGAGCCTGCTTCAGGATGTGAAGAAGGGCGACGCGATCAGGAGCATCCGGATCACCCGGGTGGGTCAGGCTGCGCGCGACTTCAAGACCGACGATGAGGCGTTCAAGAAACTACTGGAACCGGCGGCCACGAAAAAGTAGACCCGCAATGGAGGCTGTTCAAAGAAATCCACTGGCCTTACCACACTCCCAGGCCAACTGGTGATGGTGGATTTGAGATTGAACGACTTTGCTGGTACAGACGACTTCTTGTGAACGGAGTTCGCGATAGGCCCGGTCATGTGCGCGGTTCGCACGGGCACAGCAATCTCAAGAAGTGATGGATAGCCCAGGATTCAGCTAAACCGAATTCTGAAGTCAGGAGGCAAGTCATGACAAAAGCGTTCTCATTGGCGTCCTGGAATGTTGAACACTTCAAGGAGGCCAATTCCCGCGTCGAGCGGGTCATCGCCTTTTTGAAATCCGTGAATCCGGATGTCTTTGCACTTTACGAGGTCGAGGGCAAGGAAGTATTTGCGGAGTTAAGCACGGCCATGCCCTCGTATCAGTTCCACATTACGGAAGGGCCCCAGGTCCAGGAAATCCTGGTCGGCGTTCGCCAGGGCCTGACTGCCTTCTTCACACAGAAGCTGGAATTCAAGGCGGGGAATCCGAGCCTGCGGCCGGGAGCACTGCTTACCATCACGGTTGCGGGAACCCACTACCCGATCCTGTTTCTCCACACCAAGTCCGGGCCTAAGCCGATCGGGTGGGGGATACGCGACGACATGCTCGAACGCGCGCTCAAATTCAAGAATGTCCTAAAGAAGTCGGGAGATGGATCGGAGCCCAACTACATCTTTCTGGGCGACCTCAACACGATGGGGATGAACTACCTGATCAAGAAGTACAACATTCCCGCCGACGAGGAACTGCAGAAACTTGATACGGTTGCCAAAAAGTACGGCATGCGCCGCCTTACCAAAACCAGCCCATATACCTGGTGGAACGGCCCACAAAGCGGGATCGCTCCGAGCAACCTCGATCAGGTCGTCGCAGCACAACATCTGAGATTCGCGCAGTTCGGTGGCCAGGATGTTTCAGTCCGAGGATGGCCCGAGCAGCCCACAGACCAGGCAAAGGGTGTGTGGATCAAGGATTACTCGGATCATGGCCTGTTGTATCTCGAGGTCCAGAAGGCTTAAGCTCGCAGGCTGGGCTGCATCGAACCGACGTTCAGGCTGACGGTCGTGTTGATTGGAACTCTGCGAGAGGACCTGGCGACTCTGCCGGAAAGAGATTGCGGTCGCATGCCGGTTCCGTCGGGCCCTCCTACTTGAGCGCGGCCAAGGCGGCCCTGGCGCCCACGAGATCCGGGTTAGCCTGAACCGCCTCGGCCAGTTCGGTCTTCGCCTTAACCAGGTCGTTCAGCCCAAGGAAGCCAAGTCCAGCGAGGTAGTGGGCATTGGCCAATCGAGTTCGCGGAGACTGCTGACGGCCTGCTCCGCCTCGCCCCCCGGCGATATTGGACGGCGGCTGCTGGAGCGTTCTCTGTCCGGACTCGACGAGGCTCTGGAACAACGCCTTGGCTTGGTCTTCCTGGCCGAGTTTCCGGAGGGATAGTGCCAGGTAGTAGGATTGAACGCCGACTGCAGCCGTGGCAATCCCGGCTCCGCCGCGCCGGCCGGTTCCGGACGAAACCGATGATATCGCCCTGTTCCATGACTCGGCAGCCTTGTCATGGTTGCCCATCCCCTCATAGGCGATGCCGGTCCAGAAGGCGACCTCTATGCTGCGGCCACCCGCTCCGCCGCTGCTGCCGAACCCGCTCGCCGGCAGGTTTGGGGGCAACGTGACGGCCATCTGTATATCCGCCAGCGCCTCCTCGAAACGCCTGGCCGCGATGTTCTGCTGAGCCCTGAGAATGTGCGCATCCATCCAGTGCTCGGCCACGTTCAGATTGGTGCCCTCCGCGACCGCGAACTTCCGTCCCGTCATCATCCTGATGGCCTCGTCATACTTGCCCCCGGCCACTTTGAGACCCACGGCGCGGTTTTGAGCGTCATCCCGCTGCGCGACCACGGCCGCGTTCTCTTCGAAAAGAGGGAGCCGCTTCTCGATGGGAACGCCGGCCTGCTCGTAGAGTTCATCCAGTTCCATAAAGTGCAGGGCGTACTTGGGGTCGAGCGCAACCGCCTTCTCGAGTTCCACGATGGCCTTGGCGAGGCTGGTCCCCGACCTCTGATGCATATAAGCCGTTGCCAGATTGCGATGAACGATCGAGAACGAAGCGTCGAGCGCGACGGAAGCCTCCCACATCCTGGTGGCCTCCTCAGGCTGCCAGTCGTACAGCACATTCCCGAGATAGTAGGGCGCTCGTGCGTCGCGGGGATTTGCCCTGATCGCGGTCCGAAGCACTTCGATGGCCTCGCTCTGGAAGGGGAAGGCGTAGTCAGGAGGCATCGTCTCGGCCAGCCTGTAGTACTCGGACGCCTTTTGCGTTTGTCCCAGCTTCCCCGCAAAATAGCCTAGATAATAGTAGACCATGGGATTGATCCTGGCCTTGTCGGGGGCAGTGGCGGTCATCCGCAGCAGGATATCCGTTCCGTCCTGCCAGAGGCCGGAGTTGAGATACTCGGCGGCCGTCTCCTGTGCGGTCGCGGGATGTTCATTCATCGTGGAAGCCAGGGTCATTGCCGCTGCGAGGTTTCTGGATGCCAGCCAGAATTCCGCCATGGAGCGCACGTCGAGCGGATCGGCCTTGTGCGCGGCTGAGGCCAGCACCTGCAGCGCCTCCCGTGTGCGTCCCAGGTGGCGCAACACGGCAGCTTTCAGGTTCTGGGCCCTGATGTTCAATGCATTCGAGTCGATCGCACGGTCGATGAGGTCGAGGGCGGCCGGCATGTCACCGCGTCCGGCCGCGATTTCTGCCAGGGAGAAGTAACCGGCTGCCTTCCATGCCTGGCTCCAGGTGGCCTTGTAGAAATTCGAGCAGGCCTCGTCGGTCTTGCCCTGCGCCTTCAGAGTGGCCGCAAGATAGAAAAACGCCTCAGCATCTTTCGGGGTTGTGTACTGGTCCGTGAGCCGCTCCAACGCCTTGCGCAAGCGCTTCTCTGCGTCTTCGTACCTTGCTTCTTTAAAGGCGGTGATACCGAGCGCGGTGTTGACGCGGGCGTCCCCCGGATCGCGACGCAGCGCCTCTTCCCAGTATGTCTCGGGATCGATATTCGGGTCGTGGAACTGCTGCGCGCGCAGACCGATCAGGTACAGCTCTTCGTTGGTCTTGACGTCCGCCGGAGCTGCCGGGGGTGTCACGCCCTTCGGCATTGGTTCCGGGTGCAAGCGGATGGGGGAATAGGAAACGAGTTCCTTGCTGCCATCTGCCAGCGAGGCGACGAGATCGTGCTCGTCGATGCCGGCAGGGACTGGGACCCGCCTGGTGTAAGGTTTGCCCGGGTTGATGGCTACCGTCTCCTGGAGCAGAATCTTTTGTCCGGCTCTCAGCATGACTTTGGCCGCCGCATGGGCGGAGGTGGTGTAGAAGCCCATCCGGGCGGTGCCGTCGGCCATGTCTAGGTTCACTGCCGCGTCCAGGTTGGCCTTCTTCACCCCGCCAATGTCCCGGAAGGGATAGTAATTCATGGAAAACGACCTCACTTCGTAAGGCTGCAGCCAGCTGTAGTCAGGCTGATTGTCCGAGTAGGCGCCGGCCATGAGCTCGATGTAGGGGCCGTCGGTGTCAGTCAGAGTCTGGTCCCACGCGCGGCCACCGGCGCCGGCGCCCCATTCAAAGAACTTCTTGCCCGGCACGACATGGTGGTCGGCGACGCTCATCGTCCCTGCCTCTTTGCCGTGGTCATAGCCGGCAAAGAAATCGTCCTGGTAGTTCCAGGCGAAGATCGAGACCGAAGAGGGGTGGTTCTTCCACCAGCTGACGTCAACATTGGCATCGTTGACCGGCCACTTGGTGAATGTGCGCTTCGAGTGGCCGGTGCCGAACTGCGTGCCCGGCGGGAAGATGACCTGGTAGTTGTCGTTCACGTGAACGGCCAGAGTGGCAAAACACAACATGGTGTTCGGTTCGGGGACACGATTCAAGATGCGCACTTGTGCTTCCAGGTAGCCCTTGCCGGGCCTCAGCGTGTAGCCGACCGCCCAGCGCATGCGTTGTCGCAATTCCAGTTCGCCTACCCAGACGGTTTTGGCGCCGTCTCCGCCTTGCTCGATCTTGTATTGCACCGGGAGGAAGGTTGTCGCGCGGTGATGGTGCGGGATGTTCCACTCCATCCCTCCGGAAATCCAGGCGCCGATAATGCTGATCAGGGCGGGTTTGATCACGTGCTGGCGGTAGATGAAATTGTAGTTGTTGGTCTTGTCCAAACCCTCGAAGATGCGGCCGCCGACTTCGGGTAATATGCCGATGCGGATGTACTCGTTCTCCAGATAGACCGCCTGGTAGGTCTTGTCTGCTTTCCTGCCCGTGAGCGTGTCGTACATCGGATAGGGGTATACCGGCGCCTGGGCTCCCTGGGATTGCCGCCCGAAGAAGAACAACGGGTTGCGCTCAGGCGGCCCGACCTCGTACGTCGGAATCACGATATTCTCCTGCCATGCCTTGACCGGCGAAACCTCAGCGGCAGAAGGAAGAGCGGAAGCGACCAGCAGCGCCGCACACAGACACAAAAGCAGAGGAAGAACGAGTCGGTTACGAATTATCATTTGTGCTCTCCGACGGGGGCGCACCCCTTTATAATGCTTGTTTCATTTGGCGGGCTTGATATCCCGATGGATGATCCCTTTTGAATGCGCGGCGTTCAGCCCATCTGCAATCTGAGTTGCGAGATCCAGGATCTCGCCGGTGCCGAGCGGTTTCCCCTGGATGCGCTGCCTCAGGGTCTGCCCTTCTGAGAACTCCATGGCAATGAAGTGCCAGCCTTCATGTTCGTCAATGTCGTAGATGGTGCAGATGTGAGGGTGATTCAATGCTGAGGTCGCCTGGGCCTCGCGCACGAATCGCTCCAGCGCATGGTGGTCGCTGGACAGCTCGTCGGGGAGGAACTTCAGGGCGACGGTGCGTTTCAGCTTGGTGTCTTCCGCCCTGTAAACGACACCCATGCCACCGCCGCCGATTTTTTCCAGGATCCTGTAATGCGATACGGTCTCACCGATCATGCGGATTCAGTCCTTCAACCGTGCATTTCACGCGCTGCATCAAGAGGAACTTCGGGAATGAACCTAAGTATAGTGCGCTGGGTAGGGCTTTGACAGCGGAATCCTGAGATGAGCCGGGGGTCCCGAAGGCACAGACGTCACGTTTCGCGTTTTACTTTTGGCGCTTTCTGCTAAGCTTCTTGGCGTCATGCTCTTCCTATTCCAGATCCTGTTCATTATTTTTTCGGTGCTGATGTTGCCGTGGTACCTGACGAAGGTCTTCCGTACCAGCAACGTGGCACGCCGGTTCTGGGAGCGGTTCGGCTTTTACTCGGCGGAGGTGCGGCGGCAGGCGGCGGGCGGCAATTATCTGTGGGTCGAAGCATGCAGCGTGGGCGAAACCCGCGTGGCGCTGCTGTTGATTGAACAGCTGCACAGGCGCTGGCCGGACTCGCAGATTGCGCTGACCACGACGACGAGCACCGGGCGCGCCTTGGCCCTCAAGAGTGTACCGGCGGGGGTGCTGGTCCTCTATTTTCCCGTCGATTTCTACCTGTGTACGCGCCGGGCGATGAGGCTGTTGAGGCCGCGAATGCTGCTGATCGTTGAAAGAGATATCTGGCCGACGCTGGTCCTGACCGCACGTCGTTATGGCGTCCCGGTGGGCATAGTCAACGGCCGTATGTCGCAGAAATCGTTCTGCACATATCACCGGTTGGGCGTTCTGAGCCGGAGTATCTATCGCTCGTTTGATCTGGTCTGCGCTCAGGGACCGCAGGACGCGGAGCGCCATTATCAATTGGGTGTGCACCAGGATGCGTTGCGCGTGACCGGGAGCATGAAGTTTGACGAAGCGCAGAAACCTGCCGCCAATTCGGAGCAGGCGCTGCGGTTTCTCCATGCCTGTGGCGCAGATGCATCCCGGCCGATCTGGGTATGCGGCAGCACGCACTGGGGCGAGGAGGAAATCGTGTTTCGCGTCTTGCGGCGGCTGCGGACGAAGTTTCCGGAGTTGTTTCTGGTCGTTGCCCCGCGACACCCGGAGCGGGCCAAACAGGTGCTGGCCCTCGCGCATCGGCGCGGGTTGAACGTGGCGTTGCGGACAGAGCCGCCGCGGCGGGGCGCAGATTGTGTGTTGCTGAACACGACGGGGGAACTGAAGGCGTTTTACGAGGCGGCAACGTTGATTTTCGTCGGCAAGAGCCTGCGCGGCCGTGGCGGGCAAAACATCATCGAGGCGGCGGCAGCCGGGGCGCCCGTGTTGTTCGGGCCGCGGATGCAGAACTTCGAAGCGGTGGCGGAAGCATTTGTTCGAGCCGGCGGCGCGGTTCAGGTGCGCGACGAGAACGAATTGAGCATGGCGCTGGAGGAATTGCTCGCCGGGCCGGATCGGCGGCGCGAGATTGCCGAACACGCGCGGCAGGTCATTGTGCAGAGTTCCGGCGCGACGCAGAGGACGGTGGATGCCATCGCGGAAATTCTGGAGTGCGGCGAGCCGGACAACCTTATACCCGGCTTGCGCTCACTGCGTTCCGTGCCGCCGACTCCCCGGTCTTCATGCATCCGTTTGACCTGAAAGCTTCTTAGATCGTATCGTGACTGCTGACGATGCCGGGTAGAATCAGGCTCACAGCGGCGGGAATGGCGCATCGGCAAGAACCCAGGATCACCTTTTCGGAACCAGGATGAGCGAGGCTTCTTCGCAGGAAAAAGCATTCACGCGCTGGCAGCGCTTCCAGATCTGGTGCATGCAGTACATCGGGTTCTGTGCGGTCTACCTGATCGGAAGGACCCTGCGCTGGGAATCCAGGGGAGAGGATTGCCGGCAGGAAGCCTACGATCGCGGGAAGCGGGTCATTTTCACATTCTGGCACGGACGCATCCTGCCGAGCACCTGGTACTATCGCAAGCGTGGGATCGTGGTGATGACCTCGATGAATTTCGACGGGGAGTATATCGCCCGTTTTATTCACATGCACGGATATGGCGCCGCCCGCGGATCCAGTTCCCGCGGCGGCCTGCGGGCCCTGGCCGAAATGGCCCGCCATCTTGCCGGCGGCCGGGATGTGGCGTTCACCGTTGATGGCCCGCGCGGACCGCGTTACGAAGCCAAGCTCGGTCCGGTGATCCTGGCCAGGAAGACAGGGTGCCCTATCTTCTGTTTTCACGTTTCGGCAAACCGCTATTTGCAGTTGAACAGCTGGGACCATTTCCAGATACCCGCCCCCTTCAGCCGCGTGCTGATCCTTAGAGCTCCGCTTATCTGGGTGCCTCCCGATGCAGATGAAGAGGCCCAACGCGCCAAGCATCACGAGATGCAACAGGTTCTGGACCGGCTCCGCGCTGAAGGCGATTCCTACTGGCAGAACCGGAAGGTCGCAGGCAGAAAGCAGTGATCTGAACCAGGCATTCAGCAATCCCATTCATGGAATCTCTGTGCCAGCTGCGTGGGAAGCGCCTCTATCTGAATTATTCATGAAGCACAAGCTCACGCCCGTGAAAAGCTCCTGCACGCCGACCAAGGCTGAGCCGTCGGCGTTTTTCCGCCTCCAAAAATGCATCTTGTTCGCATACTCATGAATAGTCGCGGCTATATCCCTTGACTGCGGGGAAGCGGTCCCGGCCGGACACGCAGCCCCGGGCTTGCGGGCGCAGAGTTGAAGCGGATCCGGCTATTTCCCCAAAGCTGAGATCTTTATCACCCACGCATGCTCGCACGGCGGGTTCATCTGAACCGATTCCGGAATAAGAATCGACAGTTCATTACCGGTCTTTTCCCATTTCAGACTTTCTCTTGTGCCGAGAAGGGAAAGGTTCGCATTCGGCGCCGGGGAGACGGCTGACAGTGTGATGCGCGCCGGCAGTGTCTTCTCATTTTCATCTGCGAGATAGATCGCATAGGCCGTGCCATCTTTCAACTGAGTGAAACAGATTTTCCCCTCGCGATACGGTGCCAGAGGGCGTGAATTGTAGATTGCCTGCTCATTGACCCTCATCCACGCACCGAGTTCCTCCAGCCGTTGGTATGCCGCATCATCCCAGGTTCCTTCCGGAGAGGGCGCAATGTTCAGCAGGAGATTCCCTCCCTTCGAGACGATATCGACAAGCAGGTTCACCAGCACGTGAGTGCTTTTATACCTGGCATTGAATGCGTAGCTCCATCCGCCGCCCATGATTATGCAGGATTCCCACGGATAGGGGAGAAGTTTTCCGGGAACTTGATTTTCCGGCGTAAGATAATTCTGATATGGGCCTTCGACTGCCCGATCCACAACAATCAAGCCGGGTTGCTTCTCCCTTGCCTTCCGAACGAGGCCCGGCATATCAATATCCTGACTCTGAGGGCGGGTCGCATATCTTGCGCTAAGCATCGCTTCTCGAATTTCATCATCTGTCTTGACACGCACCCAGCCGCCATCGAGCCAGAGGATGTCAATGCGCCCATAGTCCGTCATCAGTTCCAGGATTTGCTGGTGAGTGAACTCGACAAATTGCTTCCAGCGCTCGGGATATTTCTTAATATCATAATTGACATTGCGGTCCGGCGTTGCGAAATTCGGCCACCAATAGTTTTCATTGTGCCAGTCCGGCTTGGAAAAATATGCGCCGATCATAAATCCTTGCTCGCGGAAAGCGTTGAATATTGCTTTTGTGATATTGGCTCTCGCATTGGTGCTGAAAGCACATGCGGGATCGGTGATCTTATAATCGGTCTGTTTTGTGTCGAACATGGAGAAACCGTCGTGATGCTTGGTGGTGAACACCACGTAGCGCATCCCGGCCTCTTTTGCGGCCTGCGCCCATTTTTCAGGATCAAATTTCGTAGGATTGAAGGTTTTCTTCAGATCTTCGTACTGTTTTTTATACTCGACATAGTTCGGATTGTTCCTTTTGCACCAGCTTTCGTCTTCGGAGCAGATGGACCATGATTCGACCACGCCCCATTGACTGTATGGGCCCCAGTGCATCAACAGGCCGAACTTTATATTTTGCCATTTCTCGAGCTGCTGGAGAACAAGCGGGTCTGTTTCGGGGTAATACTTTTGAAGGTATTCTTGAGCTGATGAGATTGGCAGCAAGAGCAAGAACAACAGTGAAATCAGGGATAGATGTTTCATATATGTCTCCAGTCGGAGATCATTAGTCGTGCCTTCCTTTTTATCCGATGGGGGCCGGGTGGACAAGTCAAAAGTTCTGCCCGCGGCGGGCCTGGCGCTTCTCCAAAAGGTCTGCGCGGCCATGGGCTGGAGCATGACGAGGCCAATGAAACGGTGAGTTTCGCGGCGCAGCGTCTGTGATATTGTGCTCGTGCCGCCGAAAGGCGGATTCCCATGAATCGGGACGGCGGCGGAGCGAAATTTCGGAGGGCAAAAGGATGAAGGCAAACATTTGCGATGGCCCGCAACTGCTCTACCGGCCCAACCAGGCAGCCGGCGCCTGGCTGGAGATTCCCTTCGAAGTGAAGAAAAAGGAACCGCTGCGACTGCTGCTGAACGCGACCAGGTCGGTCGACTTCGGGCGCTACCAGGCATTCCTCAACGGCGTGAGGCTCGGCAGGCCGATGGACTTCCACAGCGACAAAGTCGTGAGCGAGGAGTTCCACCTGCTCGACTTCTGGCCGGAGCCGGGTACCTACGTGTTGCGGTTGGAATGCGTCGGCAAGAACCCGCAAAGCAGCGGTTACTATTGCGGACTCGAGTCCGTGCGCCTCCGCGAGCGCTGCCCGCGCGTGGCGAAATTCGGCCACGACAAGGACAAGGACTGGCGGAAAGAGCCGATTCTCTATCGCTGAGCCACCCTGGAATTTTGGACCACCTCTGGAGCCCGCAAGGCCGGCACACCGCAACCCGCGCAGCGCATTCTGCCGCATCTCGCGCTCGCGTTCGGCGTGTTGACCCTTGATATATCCGCGATTCTGGTCAAATGGGCCAACGCCCCCGGCTCGGTGAAGGGAGTGATGTGTCGGTGCCCTTTTCCTTCTTTGCGCTCCACGTCGCATCGCCGAGTTCGCCCATCGCCGCCGTGCCCTTCATCGTCTGGCCGTCTGCGGCGATTTCGCCCGTGAACGTTATCGTGAAGGACTGATCTTCGGCGGTCATCGTGACCGAGAACTCGATGGCGCGCTCCTTGAGCTTGCCCTCGAGTGCAAAGGTTCCGTAGCGGCCGGTGTAGGTGCCGGTGACCTTGTCCGCGTCCTGCTTGAGCTCGAGCGTAGGCGTCCCCGTTCCCATTGACATCTCGAGCGTCATCGTCCACTTGCCGGCCACATTGGGCGCGGCTTTGGTGTCCGGTTTTTGTTCCGGCTTGGCCTGCTGCTGCGCTTGAGCCGTCAGCCCGCCGGTGACCACCATTACGGCAACGAGTACCAGGAACTTTTTCATGCGACCTCCTCAAGGGATGTGGTAGTTCAGATTGTACCAGATCCGGCATCCCGGTCTTCGTCCCATACTTCGACTGTTTTCGACTCGTCCAATTTCGGCAGGAATCGGGACTAACTGCAGACCACCTACATATAATATCCCGACATTTTATTCGCAGCCGCAACCGATGATTATCGGTTCAGCATAGAAAAACAGACTACCGATCCTGGTGCGGCTCAGCTATGCTAAGCTCCGCTTCGAAAATGACTGGTGTAACTTGACGGGCAGAAACATGCCGGCACTAACTCTGGCTCTTAGGTAGAGTTCAGGGGGCACGGGCTTTAGCCCGTCAGCAGATCCCAGCATTCATGCATCGTAGGGTGCGCCCCGGTGCCTGAGAGGTTGTTTCCGAACTGCCGCAACTGGATGGAAAAATTCTTAGCCTTCAAGAGGTACATCGATGCCTGGACAGCTCTTGCTCAAGCCTTCGCTTGCTTCTCTGCTTTGCCTGGCCACTTTTCTTGTGGCACAAACGCCACAAAGGACGGTCACTCGAGCCGACATTCTTCGGGGCGCCTATGGGCCCTATCGGGCCAATAACGACTTGCTTTCTTATAACCTCGACGTTCGCGTCGACCCCGAGAAAAAGTTTATCAGCGGCAAGAATGCGATTCGTTTCAAGATGCTGAAGGACGACGTGCGCATTCAAGTCGACCTGGTCGCCAATCTGAATGTCGACAAGATCCTGCTGGGAACGAAGGAGCTGAAATACGAGCGGGAGTTCAATGCCGTGTTTGTGGATTTTCCCGAGACCCTCAAAAAAAACTCGATATACACGATCGATTTCTACTATTCCGGCAATCCGGTGCAAACCGGACGGTTCGGCGGCATTGGCTTCAGGAAGGATCCTGCCGGCCGCGATTGGATCAATACCGCCTGTCAGGGAATTGGTGCCAGTGTCTGGTGGCCGAACAAGGACCAGCAGCGTGATGAGGTGGAAAACATGCGCCTCAGCGTGGCGATTCCCAGCAATCTCGTGGATGTGTCCAATGGACAGTTCCTGGGCAAAACCGACCTTGGCGACGGATACACCCGTTATGACTGGCTCATTCATTACCCCATCAACAACTACTGCGTTTCGCTGAATATTGGCAATTACGCTCACTTCAGCGACAGGCTGAACGATCTGACGCTCGATTTTTACTGCCTGCCGGAGAATCTGGAGAAGGCCAAACAGCAATTCACGCAGGCAAAATCAATGATGCAGTGCTTTCAGAAATACTTCGGCGCGTACCCTTTCAAGGAAGATGGCTACAAGCTCATCGAAGTTCCTTACTCGGGAATGGAGCATCAAAGTGCCGTCACGTATGGGAACCACTTCGCAAACGGATATCTCGAGCGGGACTGGACGGGCGTTGGTGTCAGCATGAAATTTGACTTTATCATCATTCACGAGAGTGCCCACGAGTGGTTCGGCAACAGCATCACGGCGGCTGATACTTCCGACGAGTGGATCCATGAGGGTTGGGGTACCTACGCCGAAGTTGTGTATGTCGAATACATGTTCGGCCGCGAGGACTCCCTGAAATATGTCAACGGGTATAAGACCAAGGTCAGAAACCAGCAGCCGATCATCTCTCAGCCTGGTGTGAACAGCACGCCGCCGCAGGACATGTATTTCAAAGGCGCGCTTTTCCTCAACACCCTTCGTAGCGTAATCGACAATGACGGACGCTGGTGGAAGCTCGTGCACGATTTCTACAGCCGCTTCCAATACAGGAACATCATGACCGAGGATGTGGTGAGGTTCTTCAACGACAAGACCGGAAAGAACCTTACTCCGATTTTCGACCAGTACCTGCGGCACACCAACATCCCCACGCTCGAATTACAGTTTCAAGACAGCGGCACTGTTTCCTATCGTTGGAAAGCCGACGAGAAGGAATTTGCCATGCCTGTGAAGGTAGGAAGAAAAGGTGACTGGCAACTTATTCAACCCACAACGGAATGGAAGACGATGAAATCGGGTGTGAAGAAGGACGATTTTGAGGCAGCCACCGATCTATATTTTGTCAATGTGATCAAGAATTAGCGAGGACCATTCATGAACATGCGACCATGTGTTTTTTTTGCGACTCTGGCGGCGATCGTGGCCGCCGTGTCTCCGGTGTCGGCTCAACAACCGCGCGCTCTTACCGCGGCCGACTATGCGCATGCGGAGAAGTTCCTTGGGCCTGCGGTCACGCCGCTCGTCGTTGGCGGCAACGTATCTGCCACCTGGCTGCCGGACGAGCGTTTCTGGTACCGCAATACCACGGCGGAAGGACCTGAGTTCGTCCTTGTCGATCCGGCAAAGCGGACGCGTGCGCCGGCCTTCGACCACGCCAGGCTGGCTGCGGCGCTGTCTGCGGCCGCGGGCGCCACGTATAATGCGCGCCAGCTCCCCTTCGTGTCGATAGATTTCTCCTCGGATGGGACTACCGTTTCGTTCGACGTCGGAGCGCGTCGCTGGGCATGTGATGTCCAGGGAGCCAAGTGCACCGCGGCCGGTGAAGCCAAGGGTACGCGCGGAGCAGGTGCGGGCGGGCGAGGTGGCGGTCGTGGCGGTGGAGCCGGCAACCCAGTGGCATCACCGGACGGGAAGAGAGCCGTCTTCATTCGCGATTGGAACCTCTGGGTGCGAGACGTGGCGACGGGTGAGGAGAAACAGCTCACCAGCGACGGCGCCAAGGACTTCGGATACGCCACCGACAATGCCGGATGGGCCGGCAGCGACCGCGCCATTGTGCTCTGGTCACCCGATTCGAAAAAGATCGCGACCTACCAGCAGGATGAGCGCAAGGTCGGTGACATGTATCTTGTGGAGACCAGGGTCGGCCATCCCGTCCTCCGCTCCTGGAAGTATCCGCTCCCGGGAGACAGCGAGGTTGCGATGCTCCACCGGGTCATCATCGATGTCGACGCCGGGCTCATCACCCGGCTGCAGATGCCGCCCGACTATCACCGCGCCACCCTTGGCGACAACTTCAGTCTCCGCGACATGCAGTGGAACCCGGACGCCACCCGGCTTGCGTTCGTTTCGACTTCACGCGACCACAAGCAGGCGGTGTTCCGCATCGCCGACGCCGCGGCCGGCACCGTGCGCACGGTCTTCGACGAGACGGTGGCGACGCACTATGAGTCCCGGACCGGCTGGCAGGTGCTCTGGCCCACGAGCGAGGTGATCTGGTATTCCCAGCGCGACAACTGGGGACAGCTCTACCTCTACGATCTGAATACGGGGAAGCTCAAGAATCAGATCACGACCGGTGAGGGTCCCGTCACTCAGATCACGCGGGTCGACGAAAAGAGTCGCACGATCTGGTTTGCGGCGCTGGGGCGCGAGAAGGAACAAGACCCGTATTTCCGGCACTTCTACCGAATTGCCATGGACGGAACGCACTATGTGGGCCTCACGCCCGACGATGGCGACCACAACATGCAGCTCTCGCGCTCGGGTCACTACTTCGTCGACACCTATTCGAAGCCCGACGCGCCGCCGGTCGTGGCGCTGCGCGACGGAGACGGCAAGCTGGTCATGCCGCTCGAGAAAGCCGACATCTCAAAGCTGCTTGCCGCCGGGTGGAAGCCGCCGATACCGATTACGGTGAAGGCACGCGATGGGAAGACAGACCTCTACGGCCTGATGTTCCGGCCAACAAATTTTGATCCCTCCAGAAAGTACCCGATCATCAACAACCCTTACCCCGGGCCGCAGTCGGGGAGCACGGGCGCCCGAACCTTCACACCGGCGCGAAGCGACCGCCAGGCGCTCGCAGAGCTGGGCTTCGTCGTCGTCACGATCGACGGGATGGGGACGCCTGACCGCTCGAAGGCGTTCCATGACGCTTATTACGGCAGCATGGGCCGCGACAACACGCTCCCTGATCAGGTGGCGGGGATGAAGGAGCTCGCCCAGAAGTATTCATGGATCGATCTCGACCGCGTCGGGATTTACGGCCACTCCGGCGGAGGCTTCATCACGGCCGATGCCATGTTCCGCTACCCCGACTTTTTCAAGGTCGGGATCGCCGAGTCCGGTAACCACGACCAGCGTGAGTACGAGGACGACTGGGGCGAGCGCTATCAAGGGCTGCTCATAAAGAACGCCGATGGCACCGACAATTATGACGCGGAGGCAAACCAGAATCTCGCCAAGAATCTCAAGGGACACCTGCTGCTCGCTCACGGCACCATGGACAACAACGTGCCGCCGTACAACACGCTTCTGGTGGTGGATGCGTTGATCAAGGCGAACAAGGATTTCGATCTTCTGCTGCTGCCCAACCAGGCTCATGGCTACGGCAACATGTCGTCATACATGATGCGCCGCCGCTGGGACTACTTCGTGAAGTGGCTCCTCGGCGTCGAACCGCCCAAGGAGTATCAGATGCAGCAGCCGGCCGGCGGGCGCGGAGGAACGCCGCCCGGTCGATAATGCCTTGATGAAATCGCATCGATCCGGAAGGGAGCCGCAGATGAACCCGGATCATGAGCTGCCTGCATCTGAGGTTTCAGTGCTGAGGATCGCAGTTTGCCAGGCCTGTGCGGGTGGTTCTCAGCGGTATAGGTTTCTGGAAAGTCAACGGCGCGTCAGCGCAAGTGTCCTCTTTACCGGTTCAATTCGAGCGTTTTTCCTCGCATCGAATGACACCGACCTTCCGGATCCCGCTGGTTACGACCTGATTGCCGAATTCCAGATGCAAGCCGCAAGCTGCGATAATGTCCAGCTTGATGGTACTGCCGCCCCAACTGCAGCCGGCGATCGTCGTGGTCATCGGGGACAAGCCGTGGCGGTCAAACCAGCCTCCGGAGATTGAATAGAAGCCTTCGTCAAGAACGTAAATCGAGTAGGTCGAGTTGGCGGTGGTGACCAGAACCAGATCTCCAAATTCCAGATCGTCTTTGCGCACCGCACTCAGGCCGGTCGCGTGCCTGATTATCGCTCCGAGAGTGCGATATGAGGGGGAGGCAGTGTCTGTGATCATGTTACTCGCCCATGCGACAGGGGCGCTTGAGCCTTATGAACCGGTCATGGCCAAGAACCGTTTCTGTGATTGCCGATTACGGCGGATGCTTCCGCCAGTCGGGCAATTCACGTGAAACTCGATGACCATGCGCTTTTGAGAGCGCAACGTGAGAATAGCATGATTTGGTGCGAAGCGTATCCGCCATTCTCGCTGGATTTTCTCACCTCCTTCCCGCTTTTCCGTCGTGCATCTGGATATCAACGCTTATAAGGCGCAATCTGATGTTGGCTGCGCGCCCCATTCAGACATTCCTACCCTGATCCATTAAAAGCTCCCCATTTGGCTGTTGCCTCATGCATTTGTTGCACCTATTTCATCAACTTACATTGCATCAAATATGGTTATATGTTAAACATATTATATGTCACAGAGGACCACACTGATTCTGGATCCTGAAACCAGGCAGGCCGCACGCCAGCTGGCGCTTCGCTATGGCTGCTCGACCTCCGAGGCAATCCGGCGGGCAGTGCTGCGCCACAGGGATACGGTGTTCGGAGTCCCGGTGGAGAGCCGAAACGAAAGGCGCAGGGTACTCGAGCGTCTTTTCAAGCTCTTTGAAGGCAACGATGCGGAGGAAGAAACCGGCCGGCTCAAGACTCAGGATCAGGGTTTCTGATGCGCTACCACATTGACACGGACTTTTTGATATTCGCTCTTTCCTCAGCCGGGCGCGAGCGCCGCCGACTGACGCAGC
This sequence comes from Terriglobia bacterium, assembly GCA_020072565.1. Classification (NCBI taxonomy): domain Bacteria; kingdom Pseudomonadati; phylum Acidobacteriota; class Terriglobia; species Terriglobia bacterium. The sequence continues at coordinate 3,738 of JAIQGI010000022.1, read as the reverse complement.
TCGCTGAGTCGGAAGCCGACCTCCAGATGAGCGCCGTAGCCTGGTACGAATTTTCCCGGGGCCCGCGCACTCCGGAGCAGCTCTCCGTCGCCCGTTCTTTTTTCTTTGATGATGGAATCATCCCATTTTCGGAGGAGCTCGCAAGCATCGCCGGTGATGTTTTTCGAAGTCTCGGCTCTCCACGCCGGCGCGCGGCCGATGTGGCCATCGGCGTGACCGCTGCTGCGATGGCAGCTACGCTCTTGACGCGCAATGCCAACGACTTTGCCGGCATTCCGCATCTTGAGGTCGAGGGCACGGCTGGACAATAGCTCCCGAACCGTGCCCCGTTTTTCTTCCGCGCCAATTTCCCAGGCATGGAGGGGTGTCCTGTGAGCATGGCATCATGGATGCCAATATTCACGCTCACGGCAATCCCTTCTCATGATATGGGGGACCCGGGCCGAATGGCGCTTAAATAAGGGTGATTGGAATCGTCTTGAGCGTACCAGGAGCAAGGGCTTAAGCCCCGAAAGGGGCGTCCGCAGTCCGCAGCCCAGGGCGTGAGCCCTGGGAATGGATGGCCATTAACAAACAGAGCCCTGTAAGGGCGATGCAAGGTCCTTGTAATCGGGGCATTGCAAGCGTTCCTGCATCGCCCCTACAGGGCTCATCCATCATTTGCGTCTTATCCCAGGGCTTGCGCCCTGGGCTGAAAACTACGGCCGCCCTTTCAGGGCTTGCGGCCGCCAACGGCTTCGGGGCTTGCAACAACCGATGGCTCGCCGGAATGGGTGAGCCCGCCAGGGTCGCACCCTGTTTCTTTAATTAAGCGCCATTCGGGACCGGGCCCGGTTGTCGGCATCATCTATTGCACTGGTAGACGAACGCAGGCGGCAGGTTGAGCCATACTGTCCGGCTTTTTGAAACCTGAGTGAAGTAATTGGGCAGAAGTTCCGCGAACCTCCTGCCCGCGGGCAATAGCAGACCCTGGAGGTAGGCGAAGGTCACGAATTGCCCTCCTGCGCTCAGAACCGACATCATTTGATCCAGAAGATGGGTCTGAGCCGCCTTAGGGAATGATGCCCAGGGCAAGCCGCACACGATGCAATCGACGCTCGCGAAACCTAATCTTTGGCAGATGGCTCCCACGTTGGCCACCGAATCCTCGACCAGCGTCAGACCGGGATGGCGCCGCCTGAACAGTTCCGCCAGCCGGTGGTTAAGTTCTATTGCCGCAAACCTCGAACCTGCCGGCATGCGCCGGATGATCTGGTCGGTGAACACGCCCGTGCCCGGACCATATTCCAGTACTGTTTTTGCCTTGGGCAGGTCGATCCACTCGACCATTTTCCTGGCGAGGTACGTTGAGCTGGGGGCAATGGCTCCTGTCGTCGTCGGATGAAGCAAAAATTCACCCAGAAACCTGCCGATGTTTCGCGGTACGGCCATCATGAATCTCCGTATGAGTCAGCCTGGCTTCGACAATATATCTGGTAACCAGGTGTTGATCAGCAGGAATCTTTGAGTGTGTCGCAGGCGCGGATCGAGGCTGAGGATGAGCGGCATAAAGTGACCGCCAGGGCGCCAGGACGAAAAGACGCCCTGAAATCCGGAGTTTCCTGGCGCCTTCGTTCCTTCGCGGTTTCCCGGGTATCCTCGAGGCGTTCAGGAGATCACCCACCCTGGACGGGCCCGGGGCGTCGCGGGTTCTTCGTGTCCCCTATTTTTTGGGGCCGAACTGGATTGTTGCCTTCGAATCGAAGTGTTGGTAGTTTTCGTAGGTAATGGTTTCCTCTACGCGAACCCTGTTCTGGGAGAAGTCCAAAACGCTGTCGGCGTGTGTCCACACCGGAAACCAATACTTCTGATCGATGACCTGCCGCAGCGTCTCGAATTCCGGGAATCGCTGATTCCTCTTCTCCGGTACGGGCTTGCCGACCGTCCTGACAATCTGCAGATCCTCGTCATCCACCCAGATTTTCCCGTCGAAGTACATCTTCCCCCCTTTTGTGCTCTTCGGCTTTACCGAGAAGACGTAGCAGGTCAGCTCATCCACTTTCTCTTTGCCTTCATATTTCAGGTTGTAAAGCGGGAGTTGCTTGGTAGTCAAAGAGAAAGGCTGGAGGTTGTCGATTACCTCTTCATCATCCCTGGTAAACTCAACCGACTTCAGTTTGCCTCTGTTCTGAATCTGGCGGACCTCCCGGGTGCCATCATCGTGGAAGATGACATCGGAGACGATCGACATACGCTCGCGTGAGGGGTTGCCATTGACGGACAGGACGCGCACCTCCGCATCCTGCCGATAGGCGTATTGAATCCACGCCTCATAAAACTCCGTCTCCTTGGCCGCGAATGCCCGGATGATCTCATCCGGCGTGGGATCCGGCTTTTGAGCAGGTTGCGGCGAGACCTGAGACGGATCTTGAGAGGCACGGAATTGTGCTTGAGGAGCCGGTGACGCCACCTGCCCGAGGGAGAACCCGCTCAAAAGCATGGTGGACAGAACCACAGACACGCGTACAGATTTCACCCTGATACCCTCCCTTCACCCTTGGTATTAGATTCATTCCCCGCCCCGGTGTTTCAGGAGAATCCGAGGGGGAGGCTCACGGTGCGCCATCCTGGGCCTCCCGCTCACCTGTCATGCGCCGGCAACCCGATATTCTGTGGCTTTTTCCAGGCAATGAGGATCGTGAGCCGGGCGTGTCGAGGAAATGATCTGGCGAATTGGGGAAGCGAGGATGCGCGGACAGGTTTCGCTCTGAGAATCGGCTGGAACGGAGTGGACGGAACTGCCGGTGATCTGCCCAAAGAGGGACCAACGGCAGTCGGAGCCGATGGAGGTCCCGGCTTTCAGCGTTCGCTATTTCTTGGGGCCGAATTTGACGGTCGCCTTTGAATCAAACCGTTTACTTATTCCAATTGGTTCACACGGCCAGCTCTACTGGCGTCATCATAGCGTGCCTCTGATCTACGTGCCCGAAATTCGGCGCAGGCAAGTTTCAGAAACGGAAGTGTGGACGAGCGCGGATTCAGGCAGACGATGATCTGCTTACGCATGCGCAAAGCTGCGGTTTTCTTGCACCGGCCGGCTGGATTCCAACTTGCAAATTCCCGGCTTTGCTGTAGCCTAATACAGCGGAGTTACCGCTCTCTCACGGGTAATTTCCCCTCCGCAGGAAGGGTTGAATGGACAGGAGAATTCTGGAACTCGCAGTGGAAGCACTCGAAAACCGCAGAGCAGAAGTAGAACTCGAGATTGAAGCAATTCAAGTCATATTGACAGGTGGGAGGACGGCCCGCAAGCCCGAAGCCGCGTTTGCAGCCGGGAAACGAAGGCCCAGGACCGCGGCGGAGAAGAAAGCCCAGAGCAGAATGATGAAGAAGGTCTGGGCGCGTAGGAAAGCGGAAAAGGCAAAAACCAGAGTTTCCGGTACCAAGGCTTCTGCCAGGCCCGGACCGGGGCCTGCAGGTGCCGCCTTCAAGAGAGCCCAGAGTCTGAGAATGAAGGCGTACTGGAAGAAGAGGAAAGCGGCAGCGGCTGCGAAAACAAAAAAGTAACAGCCGGCCGCGTGTCGGGCTGGACCAGCGCACGAAGAAGCAACACGCTTAGTCCCAATACTGTTCACTTAACAAACGAACTGTGGTATCCTGTGGTAAATTTTCACAGGAGGACCGCATATGGCACGTACCGTTGCTGAGCTTCCAAGCGGCTCCCGCATTACGGATTACATCAGTCTGGGCGTTATTACA